>DBDL01000085.1:0-4476 GCA_002293545.1 Lachnoclostridium sp. UBA933
CCTCCCTTCCCCCTCCCCAAAAACAAACAATAAGCAAATTGAAAAACATTTGACAGATTTTATATTTATAGTATTATTTATAATATAGACAATTCGATTCCTCATTATCTTACAATCCCTTTGTTTCTCAAGGGATAACAAGGAATCGTTTCAAAACAGGTCAGGAATGCTACACAATAAACAGAATAAAAGGCGGGAAGGTATGAGCAGCAGGTTAAGGTACACGATAAAGCAAAACGGTTCCCTTTTGAAAAAGAGAATTCGATTTTTAATCCGGAGATTCTTATCTCCGACAAGGGATAAAATGATTGTATTTGAAGCATTGCACGGAAAACGGTATGCCGGTAATGTCAAGGCGATTTATGAACAGATGCTGGCGGACGATAATTATTCTGATTTTCGTTTTGTCTGGGCATTTTCAGACGTAGAAGCACATGCTTTTTTACGGGAAAACCCCAGAACCGCAGTGATTCAAAAGGGGGGCAAAAAATACTACCGCCATTATGCCACGGCACGGTTTTGGGTAAATGACGTATCGGTCCCCGATTTTTTTAAGCCGGGGAAGCATCAAATCTACATTGAAACATGGCACGGTACTCCCCTGAAACGTTTGGGCTGCGATATCCTTACCAATTCGGACCCAAGGCAGTCGGCGGCACGTATGCACAGACGCTACCGTACAAAAGGAAAGAAGATTACATATTTTCTCTCTCCGTCACCTTATTATACGGAAAAGCTTACGTCGGCATTCCAATTGGATAAGTATCATAATGAAAAAGCAATGACCGAAACCGGTTATCCGAGAAACGACGCTCTCATCCGCTGTACGGACGAGGATATTTATAGGCTTCGGGAGAAATTCGGTATTCCGGAGGGGAAAAAGACGATACTTTATACGCCGACATGGAGAGATTCGCAATTCTCTTCCGACAGCGGTTTTGAATACAAAGAAGCACTTAATTTGGAACATTTTATGGAAGCCCTGGGAGATGAGTTTATTCTCCTGTTCCGCGCACACCATCAGGTTGGTCTTTCGGATATTATAAAAGAATCCGGTTCTGTCATCGACGTTACCTCCGAGGACGACGTGAATGACTTGTATCTTGTCAGTGATTTGATGATTACCGATTATTCCAGCACATTGTATGATTATGCCAATCTAAAGCGTCCGATGGTATTTTATATGTATGACTTGGAACAATATAAAGAGGAAATACGCGGTTTTTATATGGATATCAATGAACTGCCCGGTCCGATCGTAAAAACGGAGGAAGCTTTGGTTTCAGCCGTCAAAAAACAATTTGAGGATTTTATCTATGATGAAAAATACGAGGCATTCAATCAGAAATTTAATCCGTATGAAGACGGACATTCGGCTGAACGTGTACTGGAACAATGTATTACATTGGAGCCCCATAAAAAAACATGGAAAGAACATATGATTCGTGCGGTAAAGAGGTCGCTGAACTGGGTACGGCTTGCTTCTATGTTTCTTCGTTACAATATTAAGGGGATTTTACGCAAGCATGGAATTGGCTTGAATCTCAATTACCGGAGATTACTCGCTTATAAAAATAAGTATAAGGGGAAACGCTGTTTCCTGATTGGAAACGGTCCCAGTCTGCGTCCGGAAGATTTGCAGCTTTTGATGGAAGAATATACCTTCGGAACCAATATGATTTATAAGATATTTTCACAAACCGATTGGCGTCCGTCTTTCCATTGTGTATCCGACAGTATTTATGCCAATGAGTTGGGAGAAGAACTTTACCATAATGTAAAATCTCCTTTATTCACAATCGAAAAAACATATAATCTGATGGAAAAAATTCCAAAAAACACAATCTATGTCCATTGTGTTCCCAGTGAACGCTATAAAGTCCGGGGAAATATCATGTCCTACTGCATGGTGAAAGCAACGGTTTTATCCTTGGCGGCAGAGATTGCTTTCTTTATGGGATTTTCGGAGATTTATCTTCTGGGAGTGGATTGTACGAATCCGCACTCCTCAAACGGGCATTTTACAAAAAATTATTCCTCCAAGGAAATAGCAAATGCTGATTTATCACGTATTATGAGGCGGATGAAGAGGGAGGACGCTTCTCACCAGGAAGTGGGGCAGCACATCATTGACCGTTCTATGGAAGTCTATGAAAAGCTTGGAAAGTATGCCAAAAAACATGGAGTGAAAATGTATAATGCAACCCGCGGAGGGAACCTTGAATTATTTGAACGGGTAGACTTTGATGAACTCACCCGGAATAAGGAGGACGCACAAAAATGATACCAGTATTATATTTGGTAATTCCTTGCTATAATGAAGAAGAAGTGTTGCGTGAAACAACCAGACAACTGTTGGAACGTCTGAAGGTATTGAAAGAAAACGGAAAAATCGCGGAAGACAGCAGGATTTTATATGTCAACGACGGTTCGGGGGACAAGACATGGGAACTGATTTCATCGCTCTATGAGGAACATGACGAAGTCAGCGGACTAAACCTGTCCAGAAACAGGGGACATCAAAATGCGGTGCTTGCCGGACTGATGTATGCTAAGGAATGTGCGGATGCCGTTATTTCACTGGATGCGGATTTGCAGGATGATGTAAAGACGATTGATAAAATGATGGAGGAGTACCATAGTGGATTTGATATTGTATACGGTGTAAGGAACTCCCGGAAAACGGATTCCTTTTTTAAAAAGAATACCGCGCAGGCTTTTTATAAATTTATGAGAATGATGGGCGTCGATATTATTTATAATCATGCGGACTTCCGTCTTATGAGCAAACGTGTTTTGGATGAATTGGAACATTACAAGGAAGTAAATTTATTTTTACGCGGTATCGTCCCGCTGATTGGGTTTCCTTCCACTTGTGTCTATTATGAAAGACACGAGCGGTTTGCCGGGGAATCCAAATATCCGCTCAGGAAGATGCTTTCTTTTGCCGTCAACGGAATCACCTCTTTCAGTACCAAGCCCATCCGGTTAATTACCACTCTGGGATTTGTGATTTGTCTGGTATCTGTTGTTATGCTGATTTACTCGCTTGCCAGTTACTTCGCAGGCAGAGCCGAATCCGGCTGGAGCAGTTTGATCGTATCCATTTGGGCACTGGGAGGGCTGCAATTATCCGCCATCGGCATCATCGGCGAATATATCGGGAAAATGTATTTGGAAACAAAGGAACGCCCGAAATTTTGTATTCAGGATATACTAGACCGATAAAAAAGAATATGTTATAATGAGGGAATCATAAAAATCTTAAATTTGAAAGAAAGGAATGAACTATGGATAATTTTACTTTTTTCAGCNNAAAGATGCAGAGGCAGAAGTGGGAAAACGTGTAAGGCAGTTCGGCGGCAAAAGGGTTCTTTTGCATTACGGCGGCGGCTCGGTAGTCAAAAGCGGTTTATTGGACCGCGTAAAGAAATCACTTACGGAAGAAAATATTACATACGTGGAATTAGGCGGCGTTGTTCCCAATCCAAGAAGCGGATTGGTCTATGAAGGGATTCATTTATACCGTGAGGAAATTTTCAATTTTGTATTGGCAGTCGGAGGCGGCAGTGTGATTGACTCTGCCAAGGCAATTGCTGCCGGCGCATTGTATGACGGTGACTTCTGGGATTTCTACTCCGGTGACGCAGAACTTACGGAGGCTTTACCGGTCGGAACGATACTGACGATTCCCGCTGCCGGAAGCGAGGGTTCCCTTAACAGCGTTATCACTCACGAGGACGGTATGTTAAAGCGCGGCGCAGGCGGGGAATGTCTTCGTCCGAAGTTCTCCATCCTGAACCCTAAATTGGTCTTTACTCTCCCGGCATACCAAAGTGCCTGCGGAGCCGTAGATATTATGGCGCATGTTCTCGAACGTTATTTTACCAATACAAAAAACGTAGGTGTTACCGACCATCTTTGTGAAGCGGTATTACTAACCATCAAAGAGGAAATTCCGAAAGTCTTAGCCAATGCAAACGACTATGATGCCCAAGCCAATATTATGTGGGCGGGAATGGTAGCACATAATAATATATGCGGTGTCGGCCGTGAGCAGGACTGGGCAACCCACGACTTAGAACATGAGTTATCCGCTCTTTATGATGTGGCGCACGGCGCCGGACTTGCGGTAATGTTCCCTGCGTGGATGCGCTATAACGTAGACCATGATGTAAATCGGTTTGCCAATTTGGCAGTACGCGTCTGGGGCTGCAAGATGAATGAAAACGACCCGAAAACAACGGCAATGGAAGGAATTGATTGTTTTGTCAAATTCCTGTCTTCGATCGGAATGCCTGTCACATTCAGCGAATTGGGAGCCAAAAAGGATGATATTCCGAAGCTTGTGAAAAAACTGGGCGTAACCAGTCATAAATCCATCGGCTCTTTCGTAAAATTATATGCAAAAGAAGCAGAAGAAATTTATCGCCTTGCATTATGAAAAAGGAGGGCAATTATGAACAGTGAAATCAG
>DBDL01000085.1:4528-16084 GCA_002293545.1 Lachnoclostridium sp. UBA933
AAAGCAAACCATTTGCCGGAAAACGAATCGCACTATCGGTACATTTAGAAGCCAAAACCGCATATCTATGTAAAGTATTGGCTGCCGGCGGTGCCGAAATGTATATCACAGGCAGCAATCCGCTCTCCACACAGGATGATGTCGCCGCCGCACTGGCAGACGCCGGTTTGGAAGTCCATGCATGGCACGGCTGCACCCCCGAAGAATATAATACCCATATCCGGCACGTACTTTCAAATAACTGCAACATCATTATTGACGACGGCGGTGATCTGGTACACATGCTTCATACGGAAATGCCCGACAAGCTTCCGTTTGTTATCGGCGGCTGTGAAGAAACCACGACCGGAATCTTACGTCTTACCTCTATGGCAGAAAAAAACACACTGAAATTCCCGATGGTGCTTGTCAATAACGCCGACTGCAAACACCTTTTCGATAATCGCTACGGAACCGGACAATCGGTTTGGGACGGAATCAACCGTACCACAAATCTCATTGTTGCAGGTAAAATTGTAGTCACAGCCGGATACGGATGGTGCGGAAAAGGCGTTGCCATGCGTGCGAAAGGTCTTGGAGCCCGCGTCATTGTTACGGAAGTCGATCCAATCAAAGCGATGGAGGCTGTCATGGATGGATTCGATATCATGCCGATGAATGAAGCAGCCAAAATCGGTGATTTCTTTGTTACCGTAACCGGCTGTAAGCATGTGATAACCAAAGAAGCCTTTTCTGTTATGAAAAACGGCGCCGTTATGTGCAATGCCGGTCATTTTGATATCGAGATTGATGTTGTCGGTCTGGAAGAAATGGCACTGGAAAAACAGGAACAGCGAATAAACGTTATGGGCTACCGTTTAGATGATTCCCGCTGGGTTTATCTGCTTGCCGAAGGCCGGCTTGTAAATCCGGCAGCCGGCGACGGACACCCTGCGGAAATTATGGATATGAGCTTTGCGATACAGGCATTGAGCGCTAAATATTTAGTAGAGCATAAAGACGAGCTTCATGAAAAACTGATTGATGTTCCGAAAGATGTCGATATGGATGTCGCAAGGAGAAAGATTCTTTTCTGGGAAAAATCAATAGACACGCTGACAAAAGAACAAGAAGAGTATCTCTATGGATGAGGAAAACCCGTTTTTTTTGAAACCGCCCTGTGCTTATGAACGTTCCGGGCGGTTTCTTTTTGGCTCTTTGACCGTATTCAAAACTCCTCCACACGATCCGCCTTATCCTCAATCTGTGAAATCACCTCATAGCCAATCGTGCCGCAAATATCTGCCATCTCCTCAATTGTCATATTAATATTATCAAAAACAGCGACTTCATCGCCGACTTTTACTTCTCCGACAATATCCGTAATATCAATCATCGTCAAGTCCATACAGACGGAACCGACAATCGGTGCTTTTTGACCGTTTACGACAAAGCTTCCGTTCTTTCTGTTGTCCGGACGGAACAATCTTCTGTTCAGTCCGTCCGAATATCCGACGGCAACGGTTGCAATTTTACTTTTCCTCTTGGTCACGAATCTTCTGTTATAACTGATCGGTGTCCCTTTTCCATGAACATGTATCTGAAGAATCACCGAAGTAAGTTTCAGTGCCGGTTTCAAACGCAGTTTTTTACGGAGAGCTTCGTCGGGATAATAGCCGTATAAAATGTATCCGGGTCTTACCATATTCAAATGCGCGGCATTTTGATTGAAAATTGCGGCACTGGCACAAGCATGTTTATATGGGATATTTCCCAAAACACTTTCAAAGTCGGAAACCGCCTTTCTAAATAACGCTGTCTGATGCTTTGTAAATAAAATATCGGATTCATCGGTACTTTCCGCACAACAATAGTGCATGAAAACCCCCTCCGTGACGATATGACGGAACTTCTTTATTTTCTCCGCAAACCCGGTGCACAAAGCGGGGGGAACGCCCAATCTTCCCGCACCGGTATCCACTTCAATATGAATCCGGCTTTTTTTCGACTGCCTTTTGGATTCTTCATCCAGTTTTTCGGCAAAATCCAAATCACTGACGGCAGAAAGATAATTTTCGGATACAATCGTTTCAATGCTTCCGGGGGGCGGCTGATAAATAATCATCAAATCGGTGTCCGGTAAAATGCGCTGAATCAACATTGCTTCTTTTATATCGGCAATCGCAAGGCACTTGCTGCCGCGGAATATATTAGCAATGATATCCGTTCCGGAACCGTAAGCATTTGCTTTCACCATAGGCATGATTTCAACCTCACTTCCTACGGTATTTTTTATTTGTGCGTAGTTATGTTTAACCGCACTGATGTCAACATATAATTTTGCCGGACTCCCAAGCAACGGCTTAAAATCGCTTTGGTAAGCATTGATACCGCCTTTGAGCGATTCATAAAAATCTTCCATTCTGCTCTGTCTGGAACCTTTGATCAGAATCACATCACCTTCCGATAAAAAGCCATGAAACACATATTTTTTCAATGCTTCATGAAGCATTTTCCTTTCTCCGGCAGGAAAACATCTTCCGCTTTCTTCCGTTCCTTTCTGAAATGCCTTGTAATCCTCTCCGATAAAAAATACCGATTCTATACGGAGGCGACGGCATAACCGGGCAAAACGATAATGCTCCTGTTCACTGAATTCCCCTAATTCATGCATTTCGCCCAAAACAGCAATCCTTTTCCCGGACGACGGATAACCGGCAAGCACTTCTAACGCCGCCTCCAGTGAATCCGGACTGGAATTATAATAATCCTTCAGTATGGTAACACCTTTTATATAGGCTTCTTCCAATCGCATGGAAGAAACAGTAAATCTCTTTATCTCATTGATCGCTTCCTTTATCCCAACGCCAAGCTGCTGCCCGACAGATACTGCAAGAAGCGCATTGATTACATTATGCTTTCCCATTGCCGGGAGAGTACAAGAATATACCTCCTCCTGTGAATGAATATCAAAATATGACGGATTCGCTCCTGCACTGATATTCTCTGCATAGATTGTATTTTTCTTTGATTTTTCTGTTCCTGCAAACAGAACCTCATGTATGTCCGAAGAAACATCGCTCAGACAGGCATCGTCATGATTTAAAATAAGGATTCCGTTTTCCTTTAACCCGGTAAGTATTTCTAATTTGGCTTTCCGTATATTTTCTATCGAACCTAAATACCCGATATGCGCTTTCCCGATATTGGTAATCACCGCAATATCCGGATGTGTAATTTGGGTCAATGCCTCTATTTCACCCAAATGATTCATACCGAGTTCAAAGACGGCAGCCTCATAAGTATCATCGAGTTCTAAAATGGATTTGGGAAGCCCTATCATATTATTATAATTCTTGTCTGTTGAAAACACTTTATATTTTGCGGAAAGAATGGTGTCAATCATGTTCTTGGTCGTTGTCTTTCCGTTGCTTCCGGTAACCGCAATCACCGGAATATCAAATTTCAAACGATAATATGCGGCTAAATCCTGCAAGGCTTTCACGGTATCTTTTACCTTTAATACAGGAAAATCATGTTCATCTGAAACCTGCTTTTTCCGCTTCGCCCCGCTGAAACAACATTTTTCCGGTAAAGAATAAATAACAGCACAGGCACCTTTCGCCTGTGCAAGAGATATAAAATCATGTCCGTCATATTTTTCCCCGATAATCGCAATGTATAAATCACCCTTTTGCAGACTGCGGGTATCGGTGCTCACGCCTGTTACAATAAAATCCGTATATTGACACGGGGTTTTTGCATGGACACCCGATATGACTTCCGATAAGTAAATTCCTTTCATAATCACTCCTTTTTCAGCCGCCCTCACCCAACAGAAAAGCCCTCTCCTCGCGGAACTTTAGCGGGCGCGTTTTTCAGCCGCCCGTTTTCACACCTGAGATAAAATACGGTACAGACACTCAATGATATCCGACGCCGTCAATGCGTATTTACTCTTAATTCCGGCAGCGGTATCTCCTGCCATGCCGTGAAGAAAAACGCCGAGCTTTGCCGCTTCAAACGGCATCATCCCGCCTGCCAAAAGTCCTCCGATCATTCCCGCAAGTACGTCGCCGGAACCTGCCGTTGCCATGCCGTTGTTCCCCGTCACATTGACATAGGTTTCCGAATTTCCGCACACAACCGTTCTGGCATCCTTGAGTGCGACAACACAACCGGCTTCTTTGGAAATACGGTTTGCCTCCGTAATGATATGATCTCTTAACTGTTCTGCCGTAACGTGAGAAAAAACCGACATTTCCTGCAAATGCGGTGTCATGATTACATTTTCCGAAAGCTCCTTTCCCTCGGAAAGAGTAATTCCGTCCCCGTCCAGTACCATACCCTTTTTATAGTTCTCCAAAACATAATCCACCGTTTGCTTTGCCCGCCTGCTCTGTCCAAGCCCCGGTCCGATAATTACTACATCAGAATCCTCCAGCAATTCCCCAAGCTGCTTAGAAACATCCCCGTCCGGCTGTTCGTCATATGGGGTAAATAAAAGCTCCGGAAGCTGTCCCAGCAAAATACTCCGGTTATTCTCCGAGGACAATACCTTTACCATGCCGGCACCGAGTGAAAATGCCGCTTTCGCAGTCAAATAAGCCGCTCCGCCCATGTCCTCCGAGCCGGCGATTACGAGTACCTTTCCGAACGAACCTTTATGGGAATAATTCGGCCGCAGCGGAAGCCGGTAGATATCTTCGCTTTCGTATAAATATACCGGATTCGTAACCGACGCCATACTTCCCACCGGAAGTCCGATATCCGCCACATGTACCGTTCCGGCATATTCCGCACCCGGATATAAAATCATTCCTAACTTGTGCGCACTGAATGTAATGGTTTCCTGCGCAAAAACTGCCGTTCCCATCACCTTTCCCGTTCCCGCATGGACACCGGACGGAATATCAATGGAAAACACCGCACTTTCCGACTGATTGATCTGATTGATTACTTCTGCATAGACTCCTTCAATCGGGCGGGAAAGTCCGGTTCCGAACAATGCGTCCACAATAATGTCCGCCGAGGGTATGGCTTCCACCGAAACGGTCTTTACACGGCAGTTCAATGCCATTTTCACCTGCTGCTTCGTGATATCTGTCATATCCCCGGCATCACCGACCATACATAATGCTGCCGAAAAGCCGGACTGTTTGAGCATTCTTGCCACGGCGGCACCATCTCCTCCATTGTTTCCCGTCCCGCAGACACATAAAATCTGCTGATCCTGTGACGCTTTCTCACTAATAACAGAAACCGCAGACATTGCGGCTCTCTCCATTAAAACAATATTCGGGAATCCCATCGTTTCCATTGCATGGTTTTCAATACTTTTCATTTGATCACTTGTATACACATACCTCATAATCTATTCTCCGTTTCCCCGATTGCAAACCCATTGTTTTACAATCGAACTGAGTCCCCGTTCCGTTGGGATTTGAATCATCCACCGGCATCCATATCCTTGGGATTTGCATCATTCATCAATATCAATATCCTTATCAAAGATTTCGATTACTTTCGGTCCCATGATATCATGCATCAGTGAATATAAGTTATCCCATTCCTCATGCAATTGGACTTGATAGGCTACTTTACTTTTGAGTATTTCCCTCATGATATTTATTTCATTTTCCAAATCATCCAGTTCATTCTTCCGGTTTCTCATCCGCTTATAGCATATCTTAACCCCGGCTACCAAAAGCTGATAATTTGCTTCTTTAATCAAATACGGCAATTCATCAGCCGCTCCGTATCTTTGTCAATCCGTCCCGTTAAGTCCGTAATCAATTCCTTGCTCTTTTGAGCTTTTTTCTCCGACGCAACGCCCATTGATGCCAATACTTCGTCCATCAGTTTCTTTTTGGCATGTTTCATTCCCTTGATTTCATTGACTAACTTCCCCTGCTCTTTTAGAACATCCTCCAAATTTTCTTCCAGATGACGTATGACATCCGGTTTTTCCTCCGGCGGAAATAATCTGTGCCATCTGGTATCCAATATCAATACCGGCACCTGACTGCCCTTTAAGATGCTTCTCAAGGTTTCATCTATATTGATTTTTTTCATGTTTTTAACCTCGCGATATCATAGGAAAGATTCATCAAGCTTTCGGATAAATGGACATTCTCCACAATAGCCGCAGGCGGCAGCTTTAAATCAATGGATGCAAAATTCCAAAATGCCGTTACTCCCCATAGAAACAAATCCGAAGCAATCTTTGCCGCTTTGGCTTTCGGCAGCGTTAATGTGGCAATCTGTACTTTATTTTCTTTTACGAATTTCTCTAATTCCTCTGTTTTACGTATTTTAATCCCGCTAATCTCCGTTCCTTCCAAACAGGGATCGATATCAAAGATACCGATCACCTGAAATCCTCTCTTTTCAAATCCGGTATAGTTCGCTAACGCCTGCCCAAGATTGCCCGCACCGACAATAATCAATCTGTAGTGCATATCCAGTCCCAAAATCTTTCCCATTTCCGTATGCAGATATTCTACGTTATAACCATATCCCTGTTGCCCGAATCCGCCGAAATTATTAAAATCCTGCCTGATTTGCGATGCCGTAACGTTCATACGCACACTCAGTTCCTGCGACGAAATTTTTCCGATATCATTTTCCAGCAACTCAGATAAATAACGGTAATACCTTGGAAGGCGTTTAATCACAGCTTTCGATATCTTCTTCTCCATTGTTATTGCAAACCTATACCTTTCCCTATGGTTTCAAAGCATCGGCACACGGATTATGCCTCTTTCAATTTGAACTTCTCTACAATCTTGTCTAATGCTTTCGCCTGAGAATTCATCGCTTCCGCTGAGTTTGCAGACTCCTCGGAAATAGTGGCGGATTCTTCGGCACCTGCCGCTGTCGTCTGCACTACGGTGGATACATGCTCTACCGATTCATTGATATCACGAATCGCAATGGACTGTGTTTCCATCGACTTCGTCATTTCCTCACTGATCTTTATGATTTCTTCCGATTTATCACTTACCGCTTCCAAACTCACCTTCGCTTCTTCCATGATCCGGTTTCCGTTTTTCACCTGCTCCGAACTGTCACGTATCAATTCTGCAGATTCCTTTGCAGCTTCCGCACTCATGGCAGCCAATTGTCTTACTTCCTCTGCCACAACAGCAAATCCCTTTCCGGCTTCTCCGGCTCTCGACGCTTCAATGGAAGCATTTAATGCCAATAAGTTGGTCTGGGAGGAAATATCATTGATGGAATCAATCACATTGGTAATACTCTGTGAGCTCTTATCAATGGCTTCCATGGATTTCATTAACCGGTTCATGGATTCCATGGATTTCTCAACTAAATGACCGGACTCCGTAATTCCTTCCGTACAGAAATGAGATTTATCGGTGCTTTCCGCTACTTGACTCTTAATTTCATTGATGGAAGCAACAAGCTCCTCTACCGAAGCAGCTTGTTCTGTCGCACCGGTTGCCAAATCCTGAGCTCCGACAGAAATCTGCTTCATTCCCTCGGATATCATTTCCGAACCGGACGCCACCGAATTGGAAGCACTTTTGATTTCCGTAAACATGCTGTTTAATTCGCTTACCATTTTGGATATTGCCAAAGCCAAGCTGTCTTTCTCCGACAGCACCTTGATATCAACCGACAAATNNATCACCGTCCGCCACTCTGCTGACTTCCTCAATGGTTGCATTCAGCCGCCCGACAAGCGCTGCCAGCGCCGAAATACACTGCCCCATCTCATCTTTAATACTGGAATACTCTTTTATCAGTGCAATATCCTCCTCGCGAAGCGACATATCACCTGTTTTACTATTTCCTTGGAGAAACGATGTCATAAGTGTCAGCGGTTTCTCTATCATTCCGGTCAGATGACGGACAAGAATAACAGCAAGGATGACCGTTACACTAAGAATGGCAGCCAATGCAATAATCAGTGTTGTAAAGAGTGTTCCCATTTCTGCATTCTGGTTGGCAGCAAATTGGTTATTGTATGCAACACTGGCTTCAAAGCCTTTCGTAATCGGTTCAATAATTGTGGCGCCTTCGGCAAATACCCTGTTTCCTTCCTCATAATCACCTGCTCTTAATAGGGGAAATAAAGTGGCTTTCATATCCGCATAACCACCCAGATAGGCTTCTTTTGCCGAGTAGTATGCCTCCTCATCTTCCGGATTGGAAATGCATTCCTCATATTTGGCGAATCCTTCCTCTACTATCTTATCGTAATCAGCAAATCCATCAATCAGTTCGTTTACTTTATTCTGATCGTCTTTGCTCAAAAACATATTACGAATTGCATTTCGTTCGTTCGCAAAATTCTCCCTCAGATTCCCCATCACTTCAATCGGCATAAGATTATATGTATATTGATCTTCTGCCGCTTTCCGAAGCGAAGACATTCCAAAAAAACCAGCTCCCCCGACAATGACTGCCAATACAATAATAATTGCAAAACTTACCAGTAACTTTTTACTGACTTTCATGTTTTTCACTGAAATACCCTCCTCTGTGTTGTAGATCATGATTATTTATACTTGCATTTTACTGTAAATAATAATAAAATTATAATAAAAAACCTTTACTTTGTCAACTGTTTCATCCATGATTTTATCAGTAAGAAAACAGACTGTTTGCAACGTAAAACCGAGGGGAACATGATATTATCCACAAGTAGAATTACCAAATATTTTGCAGATAACCCGATTATCCGGGAAGCTACTTTTTATCTCAACGAAAAAGAAAAAACGGCGCTTATCGGCGGAAACGGCACCGGCAAAACAACGCTTCTCCGTATATTGACCGGAGAATTATCTTCCGACTCCGGAAGTGTTACAATGGCGAAAGGATTCTCTTACGGCTATCTCCCGCAGCAGCAGACCTATCACTCTGACCAAACCATCTACCATGAGCTGCTTGCCGGAAAACAGGATATTCTGGAGCTGGACAAACAGCTCCGCAGTCTGGAGCTGGATATGAAGCATTCGGACGGAAATGCGCTGGAGGGCAAGCTTGCCAGATACAGTAAACTCACCGAGGAATTTGAAAAAAAGGACGGCTATGCTTACAAGAGCCAGGTAATCGGCGTGATTAACGGTCTTCAATTTACCGGCAGCGATCGGAACAAGCCGATCAACCAATTAAGCGGCGGTCAAAAGACCCGTGTTGCACTTGGTAAGCTTTTGCTGAATATGCCCGACCTTCTCATTCTGGATGAACCGACAAATCATTTGGATTTAGAATCCGTCCGCTGGCTGGAAACTTATTTGAAGAATTACAAAGGAAGTGTTCTGGTCGTATCCCATGACCGGTACTTTATCGACCGGATTGCCGATAAAATCCTTGAGCTGGAAGCCGGGTTCATCCACACTTTTATGGGAAACTATACCGATTATGCAAAAAAGAAAGAAGAAATCCGAAATGCCCGGCGGCGTCAGTACACCAATCAGCAAAAAGAAATCAGACATCAGGAAGAAGTCATTGCCAAGCTCCGGTCATTTAACCGTGAGAAGTCTATAAAACGCGCGGAAAGCCGGGTTAAGCTTCTGAATAAAATGGAACGTCTTGACAAACCGGTATCCGAAAGCAAAAATATGAACATGGCATTTACACCCGGTATCATAAGCGGAAATGATGTTCTGACCACGGACGGTTTATCCAAACAGTTCGGCAGCCTGCTCTTATTCAAAGATGTTTCTTTTGCATTAAAGCGGGGTGAAAAAGCGGCGGTTTTGGGCGCTAACGGCACCGGCAAAACCACCCTGCTCAAAATCCTTGCCGGACAGATGAAACCGGAAACCGGAACATTCCGGCTTGGTACGAATGTCCGTGTCGGGTATTACGACCAGGAGCATCAGGTACTTTCCGATGACAAAACGATATTTGAAGAGATTCAGGACGAATACCCGTCACTGAACCATACGAAAATCAGAAATCTGCTGGCCGCCTTTTTATTTACCGGAGATGATGTATACAAAAACATCCGTCTCCTGAGCGGCGGTGAAAAGGGACGTGTTTCACTGGCGAAGCTTATGCTTTCCGAAGCCAATTTTTTGTTATTGGACGAACCTACAAACCATTTGGATATCGAATCAAAAGAGATTTTGGAAAAGGCTCTGCAAAATTATGAGGGGACTGTTTTATATGTTTCCCATGACCGCTATTTCATTGATAAAACCGCTGACCGTATTCTCGATTTAACCGGAAAGAAACTGATTTCTTATATTGGCGGTTATCAATATTATCTGGAGAAGAAAGAAACCCAGGAAGCGATTCATCAAGTTTCGGATCCCTCCGGTGACCGTACCCTGACGGAGTCCGCCTCAAAAGCGGACTGGAAAGAAGAAAAAGCCAGACAGGCGGCAAAGAGAAAATTAGAAAATGAGTTTGCCGGATGTGAGGAGGCAATTGCCGGACTGGAGTTCAAAATTGCCGGACTGGAAAAAGACCTTTCCGCCGATGAAAACGCACGGGACGCCGGAAAGCTTTTGGAAATATCGAACGAAAAAGAAGCTGCCGAAAAGGAGCTGAAAGAAAAGATGCAGGTATGGGAAAAGCTGGCGGAGGAGGTTTTGGGGTGATTCCCGCACATTTTATTTTCTTTATAATATGATGATATCAACATCTGATACGATTCTGCCTTTTATTCTTTCAAAACAATTCCTGTTCCCAATGCAGAACCGTATGTTTATTGGAAAGTCTGTGATACGATGAATGTGCTTCCTCCGGAACTGAAAGCCGAAGCAAATGAACATGCCATCCTGAATACACTCCTCTACCTCAATGAGTATTTTCATGTTAAGAACGGGACAGCATTACGGTATTTAGTTAATAAAATTGATACCGTAACTTTGGATAAGAAAAAAATGCGCTGGTACCATATCGTGAAAGAAGCCGTATCCCGAAATCAACACTTAGGGAATTTGATTATCCGGAACCAGAGTAAGTACATGCCGGGATTTGAGGATACACGGGGATTGAATTCCTGTACATTTACCGACAGAAAAACCGGTTATACCGCCGTTATCATACGGGGAACCGCCTCCGGTGAATGGCTGGATAACGGACACGGGATTGCCGGGGAAGTGACCGATACCAGACAGCAGGAACAAGCCAATGATTATGTTAGCCAAGTGATGAACCGGTTACGGAACAGGGCGAACATGATAAGCCCCCGGCGTTCTTCCCCTGTTGATACGGTCGTAATCTCCGGACATTCCAAAGGAGGAAATAAAGCCCAATACATAACAATCAACTCTGAGTTCCGGTCCGGTATCAAGCGTTGTTTTAATTTTGACGGTCAGGGTATGTCGCCCGAAGCCGCAGCATCTTTTCAAAAAAGATACGGAGAAGCAAGCTATAAAACTGCCGTGGAAAAAATGTACGGCTTTTATGCGGACAACGATTATGTCAATCCTCTGGGAGTGTCTGTCATTCCCCGTAATCATGAATACTATTTTAAAAATTCACTCGTACATGGGATATGGGACATAGAAAAATATCATTATCCCGATAATTACCTGAATGACAACGGCTCCTTTACCGAGCAGACAGAACAGGGGGAGTTTTCAAAGTATATTG
>DBDL01000166.1 GCA_002293545.1 Lachnoclostridium sp. UBA933
CAAATCGGTGTTCTATGACAGATAAAAATTTATTCAGTAGACTTTATATCAAAGTCGTGCTAAGATACAAGGAGAGATGGGAGGGCGAAGCTATGCCTATGGGAAACACTCCAAATCAATCATATGATTTCTTAATTCTCTTAAAATCTGGTTTTTTTGATATAAAAAAACTGGCAGAGGATAATTCCTCACTGCGAGTCGGTGAATATTTTAACTCTTTATCGGATTTTATGTATCATTTCCCGTCCATTATATCTTCACTGGATAAACTTGCCTTATCAAAAGGCGACGTCAAGGATCTACTTGTCTTAAGCCATGCAAAAAAGCTTCTGACAGACATCGGCTGTTTTTTTCTGATACCAAACATTACTTATATCCTTGCCAATTATGAAAACAACCCGCAAAAAATTGCGTCTTTGGTTGCCAAGTTATATGACGACGTCAGTAATCTGAGTAACATAATCATCCAGGCATCCAAGAAAATCAACTATGCAATCAATATTCCGCAGGTAATCGGAATATCCAAAAAAAGCAATTCCGCATTATACAAATCTCTGTCGATACCGAAAATCCTTGAACAGCTAAAAAATGAAGAAGCCAACCGCAAGCTTTGTATCCTTGCGATAGACAACTCCATAACTATGCTTAATATGATAACCTCTTGTTTAGATGATATATATAAAGTATATACCGTAAAAGACCCCAGAAAGCTTACGGATAAGCTAAAAAAGATTACGCCGGATTTATTTTTGATTCATTATGATATGCCTTATATCACCGGCATAAAACTGATTCCCGTGATACGGAGTTTTGATGAACATAAAGATACCCCGATTATTTTTCTTACTTCGCCGCGGAGCAGTTTTAATATTGCGGCAGCAATGAAGCTTGGCGTATGTGATCATGTGGTCACGCCGTTAAATAATGAGGTTCTGCTTGCCAGTATCAAAAAGTATATTGTTAAAAAAACGTTTTTTGAATAAACTTTGATTATAATAGAAAATTTATTTGCAGAGGACCGCTTATTATGCAAGCTTCCGGTCATATCCCATCATTAAAAATCCAGATCGTCATATTGCGAATCTTTCTTTAAACTGCGGTTTCTCCCGATCAACTTCAGTATATACATAAGCATACATAAGATGATTACAACCATGGCAATAATTACGGTAAGCAACACCGTCTGCCGTATGTTTTCATCATCTGTCTGATTTTCTTTGGTATAACCGTCCTGTCCGCTTTTATTGACACGCTGAATCATATCCCCGGTATAGTGCTGCAACGTCTTTTCACTTCGGTCATATTGATATATCGCTTTTTCATTATTCGGTCCGCTGAGATAAAGCAGCAGATAATTATTATTCATATCGCTTTCCATTGTATATGCGGGAACTTCTACCCCGTCAAGCTGAACCTTGGTCGGGATATAGCCGGAGGGAATCATTGTTTCGTCGGATACGTCCAAAACCGTAAACTTGTAAGTGTTCTGAATCACCGTTTTCCCTTTTTTTTGCAGGACATGAAACTTGAAACCGTCTGTTCCGTCAACTTCTTTCCATAAACGATCTTCCGTTTCCTGTTCTGATTCTTTTCTTACGGTAATCTGATACTCTTTCTTTCTGCCGCTTTCGGCAGTAACAGTGATTTTTATTTGATTAAGACCTTCGGTCAATCCTTCGTTTCCTTCTAACCGGACATTGGCTTTCCTGCTTGCAGTTTGAAATGAAAAATACAGGGTATCGGTATTGTTGTCCACGCTGGCTTCATACTGCGTGGTCTTTGGGTCAAATTCCGGGTCTAAATCGTTTAGTCCGCTGGATTTAAGCGCCTTTAAGCTGGCCCNNATTTGTACTTTTCGGCACCGGAGTCGGAACACCTGGAACAGCTGTCGGTGAGGCTGTCCCCTGCGGAACTTCAATACCGTCGGGGTCGGCATTTATGATATTGATTGTGACACGGTTGCTGGATACGGACAGTGCCGTACGGTTTGCGGTAATAATTCGGGCTTGGTTACTAATCCCGACAGATGTGGTTCCTCTCTTTCGTGCCCTAAAGGATAATGAAAAAACACGTTTAGTGGTTTCCGTTTTATTTCCAATGGATGAAACATGCAATACCCCGTTGCTTCCGCTTATTTTGCTGCCGCCGGTTATAAATTTCAGCAGCCTGTCGTCATATGTGATATAAAAATCCGTATCGGAAAAGCCCGAATCCGATTTTACAGTACAAATAATCGCTATTTTCTCACCGGCATGTACTTGATTCCCGGATACCGTAAATTCAATTGCCGCACTTGCCGCACTTGCTTTCCGGGCAATCAGCAACGGAATTAAGCAGCACATAAAGAATACAATGATAAAACCATGTTTCCTCATTCAAACCTCCTAACGTTTCATCCATACGGAACTGACATGTTTCTGTAAAACTGCATGGGGCTGCAACATGCTTTCCCCTTTATCTTCTATATCTGTAATATGCCTTCCCCCTCAATAATAACCTGCTCCGCCCGGCTTCACACTAACATTTTCCGGCATATTCAGGTAGACGGGAACGGAAAACACAATCGGCATTTCGTCCAGAGAGTTCCCGTACGCTTTCCTTGTATTAACGGCTTCCGAATAAGCCGCCTCTACATTTGACATATATTGATGGGTATATCTGCTTTTTGCGGTAACATTAAACTTTTCAAGATACAGCGTGTTTTGACCTTTCCGTATATAGTTCTCCCCTATATAAGATGCTCCTCCGACAATTGCCTTATACGGGTTGTTCCACGGACGCATATAAGTCGTTCCGCTGCTTGCCCATTTTAAGCCGTTTGCAATAGGGTTCTTTCCGTCGTTCGCACCAATATTATAAAAATTATAAATTCCGGCATATCCCGACATTTTTCCGGATACCGAATTGGAAACGGAATCAATTCCTAATACTACCTCCTGACGAATACGTGCCGCCATATGATAAGGACTTACCTGGGATACTTTCCCGCCCTCTGCTATGGCATTGATATAACTAATCGTCCTGTTTGCCGATGCTGCCTCATTCCAATAGGTGAAAGTTTTACCCGAACGGAACGGCGTATTTTTTAATATATTTCCGACACCGGCAGCCGATTGGTAGTCTGCCTGATATCCCAATAACTCAAACTGAAATATTCCGGATTCCGTCAAAAAATTTCTGGAATCCATATAATAGGCAATGGCTTTCTTAGACGCCGATACCCATGAAGAACCGTCAAATACGGTATATTTCCCTGTTGAGGCATTATACGCACCGGGTTCCCTTGACTTCCAATCCGTACCATATGAATTGGGGAGAAGATTCAATCCCACCTTGGACTCGTTTTTTAATGCCTCCGACCATTGTATGTTTGTATGATATGCCGTAAACTGCCAAAACGGGTACGCCTTATGCAGCGCACGAAGCCCCGGTTTATAAGAAGCCGGAAATTTTTGAGTGTTCATATACGCCTCAAACTGTGCATCCGACAATGCCGATATCGGTTTCCGGATTGTTTTTTTTGTTTTTGTAAGCTTTATGTAATTCGATTTGATATATCCGCTGCGGATTTTATTTTTATAAAGAAATGATACATAAAACCATTTCCCTTGTTTTTTCGTCTTTTCTCTTTTCAAACTGACTGCCGAGTTCTTCTTCAGCCTTACTTTCTTTCCTGAAATTTTAAGCTGTTTTGAAGACAATGAAGCATTTTTACGGACGTTCACCGCGTTTGATACATTGAACACAACAGCGGACGCAGGGTTCTTTAAATTCAGCTTGACTTCATCTGCTCTTACATAAGCAGTCCTTGCTTTTCCTTTATGCCGAAAACGAATCTGATACCATATCGCCTTTCGTTTTTTGACTTGCCCTTTTACCGTTACCGATCTGCCTCTGCCCAATTTCACACTTTTTCTTTTGTAGATTAAGTTCTTTCCGTTTGCCGATTTTTTCACATATACTTTTTTCTTGGTTTTGGCAGCCACATGAATCGGCGCATAAGAGGTTACTGTCTTGTATATTACTTTCGGAGGCGGCTGAACCTGCTGTTTTAGTTCAACATATTCGGCACTGACATATCCGGTAAATATCTTTTCATTATATGTAAAGGATACTTTATACCAATCATTCAATACTTCCATTATGTTTACGGTTGATCCGTCAGGCAGCTTCACATCTTCTCCGGCGTCCTGCAATATCGGATAACCGGTGCCTGCCCCCGTGCGTACATTTAATGATGTTGCCCTGACAACTCCGGTCATCCCTTCCGCCGCTCCATGCAGGCATCCAAGCATAGAAATAATCATACATGTGATGATAACCGCTATAATCGACCGTATTCTCATTTTCATTTTACTCACTCCCCCTTGTTATCTTTTTTCGGCTGTGATTTTCCCTAAATCCTTGATTTTAGTTTTTCCGTCTTGCAACGACAAAATATCGTTCGCTTTTTTCCGTAATGCTTTCTCCGAATTGCTCTCCGAAAGCCTCTGCAAATTCAAAACCGGATTCTTCCAGCAACACTTTTATATAATCCAATTCGTATGCTTTTTGACAATGAACTTCTTCCGTGCGTTCATACAGCTCGCTGCCCTCCGCTTGTTTAAAAATCGTAAGGACATATTCATTCAGGTTTGAATCCTCATGAAAATAATTCTCCCATATGTAGTAGCCGTTATCGTTCTGCTCTGCCCATACTTGGTTTCCCATCATGTTTATATAACAATGAATTGTTTTTAAATCAAAGATAAATAACCCATCTTTTTTTAAATATTTGTGTGTGTTATGAAACACATTGGTAAGCTCTTGCTCCGACAGCATATAATTCATTGTATCGCAGACGCTGATCATCGCATCTACGGGAGTATGCAAACTAAAATCCCTGATATCCTGTTTGACATATTCAATATCACTTC
The DNA here is from genome assembly GCA_002293545.1 of Lachnoclostridium sp. UBA933. Lineage (GTDB taxonomy): Bacteria > Bacillota > Clostridia > Lachnospirales > Lachnospiraceae > UBA933. Next base: position 4,917 of record DBDL01000166.1, read on the forward strand.
CCGTTTCAATTTTTTTCTCCATTGCAATTTGAAGCATTTGGTCCGACAAATCAATCCCGGTCATTTTAAATCCCTGCTCAGCCAAAAGCTCTGTCATTGCGCCGGTTCCGCAGCCCAGCTCACAAATATGCCCCGTAATCCCGTTCTTTTTCAAATACTCACAAATTGCCTCGCACCATCCCGTATACGGTATGTTATCCATCGTTTGATCATAAATACTTGCTAAACTCTCATATATTTTCATACTACTCTCCATTCCTGCGCACGTTTTTTGCGCATAATCACTCGATATTTGTGCGCAAGCACAAATTCGACTTTTGTTTCACACTACTTCCATACATTTACTCAATGAAAATGAATAGATCATACTTTTTATCACCGGTTCACCAATAATTCGTTCCAATGCTTTTTTATAAAATGCAATCTGCGTCTGATATCGCCGGATAATCACTTCCTCTTCTCCGGGTGCCGCCCTGTCCGTTTTATAATCAATCAGAACAATTCCGTCTTTTGTCTGATAAAAAGCATCAATCATCCCCTGAACCAATATCGTTTCCTCCGATGTTCTGTCCGGAAATATTTCTTTCGCCGGCACCCCCATCACAAACGGCTGTTCTCTCCTGCAAAGACCGTTATAGAATGCTTCGGTCATTTCCCTGCCAAGCTCCGTCCGGAAAAACTCAAATATTTTCCCGGCATTCAAAACCTTTCCGTCACCGGGATTCAACTTCCCGTCCCGTATCAATTGCAGGATTTCACGTTCGACATCTTCGTAAGAATGTATTGCGGTAAAATCAATACCTGCCATGCATTGGTGCCAGATTGTCCCGTAAGAAAGACCCTGCCTACCGGTCATCCCGGCTTCTCTTTTTCCTTCCGGCAGCGCAAATCCCGGAACCGGCTCCTGTGTTTCCTCTTCAGCGAAATGTATAATCGGTACACCCGGTGCTGATTCTTCCTCCATCGACTGCCTC
>DBDL01000090.1:0-16510 GCA_002293545.1 Lachnoclostridium sp. UBA933
CACGAGGGACTCGAACCCCCTACCTGCTGCTTAGAAGGCAGCTGCTCTATCCGGGTGAGCTAGTGCCACAGGTTTTACCACCCATACTGTCTTTGACAGTATGGGTTATACACAATTCAATAATTATACATTAACATATTATAGCTAAAATCCGATAAACGATCAAGTATTACGCCTTCATTTTGCCGCCGCGGAACAAAATCCGCACCTGCTTATAAGTGCCTTCACCCTCGCTCTTTGTTTCTATATCGGAAATATCATTTAGCGTGGTATGGATAAGGCGGCGGTCAAAGGGATTCATCGGTTCAAGTAGAATGGAGTTCCGCGTTTCTCGCACACGGTCAGCGACGGTGTACGCCATACGGACAAGGGATTCTTCGCGGCGCAGGCGGTAGTTCTCGCTGTCAAGTATGACACGGATATCCTCGCGCCCCAGTCTGCCCGCATAGATGTTTGCCAGAAGCTGGAGGGCGTCAAGGTTTTTGCCTTTTTTTCCAATCAGAATGGAGGAACTGTCAGAATCCATTTTAATCCCTATCTTGCGATCTTCGCGGAACTGTACGCCCGCCTTACATTTGTAACCCATTTTTTCGACAAGAATTTCAATAAATTGGAGAAGATTTTCCTCAAATTCGTTCTGCGCCGATGGATCGCCAAAGACAATTTTCTGTTTTCTCCCTTCTTTCCGCCTCTGTTCGGGTTTTCCAGTTTCCGCTCTCTCCGTTACCGTAACGCTCTCTCCATCTGCGCCAGTGTGGATTTTGATCTTCACAAAGCCTTTCTTGAACAGCCCTCCGCGCTGCGTCTCTACAATTTCGACATCAAAGGCGTCTTTCTCAAGACCCAGTTCAGCCGCTGCCCGGTCTATGGCTTCCTTTTCGGTGCGGCCTTCAAATTCATATATCATGTTTTCCTCCTTTTCTTTTGGGGAATAATCTTTGCAGCTTCATTGGCAGCAGCCTGTGCCACCGCCGCCGCGCGTTTGGGGGCAAGGTATTTATTGATACTGACCTGCTGAACCATGGTAAGCACGTTTGAGAAAATCCAGTAAATCAACAGGCCGGACGGCACGTCATACAAAACGAAAAAGAACACTATCGGCATGACGTATAACATCATTTTCATCTGGGTGTTGCTCTGCTGATCGGGTGTCTGGGTCACTTTGCCGTACAATAGCTGCGATCCGACATAGATAAACGGCAACAGACGCAGTGCGGTCCAGCCGAGCAGGGGCAGACGGAAACCATCCGGGAAATTCCAGATCGCCTCCGGCAGGGAAAGATCGGGAATCCAGCCGGGGATAAACATTGCTCCGCGCAGATCAAAATGATTGTTAAAAAGATTATACATGGCAAAGAAAATGGGAATCTGGAGCAGCATGGGCAGACAGCCCGAAAGGGGATTATACCCCTCTTTTTTGTACAGCTCCGCCATTTCCGCGTTCATTTTCTGGGGGTTATCCTTGTACTTTTCCTGTATCTCCTTGATTTTAGGAGCAACGGACTGCATACGCAGCGTTGACTCCGAACTTTTTTTAGTCAGAGGGAAAAATACAATTTTTACTAACAATGTTAATAAAATGATAGCGACACCGTAGTTGGGAATAAGCCGGTACAACAAAAGGAGCAGCCATTTCAGAACTCGTTCCAGCGGACTTAAAAAACCGCGAGTATTGGCAACTTCAACAAGCTGCATATCGGTCAGGCCGAAGCCGTTGTTGCCGTTGTTATACACATTCAGCGTTTCCTGATTTTTGGGGCCAAGGTAAAAGCGGTAAATATCCTCGGCGCGGGGACTGTTCAGGGCCGGGCGTATAATGTTCAGCCGTGACGCCGAGGCAATGCCCGGCTCGGGCCTTTCCGAAAAATTGATTTCATACTGGGCGAGCAGCGGAACGGCGATACAGGCAAAGTATTTGCCGGAAATTGCCGCCCATTTTGGGTTTGAATTGATAATAACCGAATCGCCCGCTTTTTCTATCTTGCGCTTGCCGTTAAGGTAGGTCATGTACTGCCGGTAATCGTAACGGTTATCGAGTTTTTCAAAACGGGGGCCGATTTGCGGGCCGAATGACAGGGTGTAAGCGCTGCCGCCGAAATTAAATGCCGACACGGTATAGCCGCCGTCCAGAGAAACGGTCAGCTCAAACATATAATCGCTCGGCTTAAAATCATAGCGTTTTTTCAGCCGGAATTGTGCCGGGGCCGAATCCGGCGCGGCAGCATTGGGAATGATAAAGTCCCGGTAAAATTCCACCGAATAATCAGAAAGGCGGTTAACATAAAACAGTGACGACACCGGCTGGGTGTTCAGGCCACCGAAGGCGACGGTAAAGGCGTGGGCCTCAGTGTTCCCCGACAAAACCATTTCCACATAGTCATCATTGTCATCGTGCTGTTTAAGCTTCCATGAAACAACGTCACCCCCGGCATTGGAAAGAACTACCGTCAACAGATCAGTTTGAATGGTTACCCGCTGCTCCGCTTCGGGACCGCCGTCACTGTCAGGGGCGGCATTACNNGGTCGCCGTCGTCGTCAGAGGCGGCATTAGCAGCTGCGGCCGCCGTCTCCTGCGGAGCCGTCCCTTGCGGGGCAGTTTGCTCAGGAACTGCCGTCGTTCCCTGCGGAGCACCCTGAACGGACTGCCCGGCATTTGCCGGGGCCTGTTGAACATTTTGGGGTACTTGAGGAGGGAAAAAAATCCCCTGCACTGTATAAAAAACGATAAGCACGACGATAGAAAGCACTACCGCCAATAATGTATTTTTTTCCATCTAAAATTCCATTCCTTTCGTGATGTCACGGAACCGGATCATAACCGCCTGCGTGAAACGGATGACAACGGAGAATCCTTTTCACCGCCAGTACAGCCCCCCGCACAAAACCGTATTTCTCAATCGCTTCAATGGCATAAGCCGAACATGTCGGATAATACCGGCAGGACGGCGGCAAGTGGGGAGAAACAGCCCGCTGGTAAAAGCGAATCACAACCACAGCTGCCTGTTTCATGTTAAACCGGCCTTGGCAAACAGATACTGCAACTGCCGTATACACCCGCTCAAACTCAGCTCTTGGGGGTACAGCAGCAGAATCAAATCATAGCCATTGTGCAGACAGGGTTTTAAGCTCCGGTAAGCTTCCCTGCCAAGCCGTTTGGCGCGGTTCCGTTGCACCGCTGTTCCAAAACCGCGCGGGAAGGTAAAGCATATCCGGTTACGGGGAAGGCTGTTCTGTAACACAAAAAGTTTTGCTCCCTTACACCCGATACGCTTTCCCTTGCCAAAAACCTCCCTAATATCATTCCTTCTCTTCAAATGTTCCTCGCGCCGGAAGCGCTCACACCTCAGGTGTGCAGAAACTTTTAGTTCAGGCAAACTAGTAGGGCTTTTTTTCGTCAGCAGCCGTTAATTTATAGCGGCCTTTGGCCCTGCGGCGGCTTAACACCTTCCTTCCGTTGCGTGTTTTCATTCTGGCGCGGAACCCGAATTTGCGGTTCCGCTTCACTTTGCTCGGCTGATAAGTCCTTTTCATACTATCTNNTCAGCGGTAATATCCATGTTGGCAGCTGCCTCCGCGATCATGGCTGCCTCAAGTTTCCGCTGTTCCAGAATTTCCTGCATCTGTTTGTCCAAGTCCTGACTGTCCTCGTCATACAATTTGATCTCGCGGTAGCGTTTCATACCGGTACCCGCAGGTATGGGGTGGCCGATAATGATATTTTCCTTCAGGCCCCGCAGGTAATCGACACTGCCGGCAATGGCGGCATTGGTCAATACGCGGGTGGTTTCCTGGAAGCTGGCTGCCGACAGGAACGAGTCAATATTGAGCGAGGCTTTGGTTATGCCCTGGAATATTGGCTGCGCGATGGCCGGCTGACCGCCTTCGGAAATGACCCGGGCGTTTTCCTCGTGGAAGCGGTACTTGTCCACCATTTGGCCGTAGATGAACCGCGTATCGCCGACCGAGCGAATCTCAACCTTCCGCATCATCTGGCGTATGATAACACCGATGTGCTTATCGTTAATCGACACGCCCTGCAGCCGGTATACCTGCTGAATCTCGTCCATCAGGTAACGCTGGAGGGTGCTTTCACCGAGTATGTGCAGTACGTCGTGGGGGTTGGTTGAACCGGCGCACAAAGGCTCGCCGGCGTCAACGGTATCGCCGTCACGCACCAGCAGCCGTTTGGTCATCGGTATAAAGTGAATGTAATCGCGGCCAAAGGCGTCTTTGATATTGACCTTGCGCTTGCCCTTGGCAATACCCTGAAAGAACACCGTACCGGAAACTTTGGCGAGCTCCGCCGGGCTTCTCGGCTTGCGGGCTTCAAACAGTTCGCTGACGCGGGGAAGGCCGGAGGTAATGTCCATGGCGCGGGCCGATTCTTTCAGTATCTTGGCAATGGTACGGCCTGCCTTGATTTTTTCGCCTTCGTCAACCTGCAGAATCGCGCCGCCGGGCAGGTGGTACGATGCAAGTTCGCTGCCGTCTTCGTCAACGATGTAAATGCGGGGCTGCTTGGTTTCAAGCTGGAACTCGGTGATACGTTTTTCGGTATGGCCGGTATCTTCGTCCAGTTCTTCCCGCAGAGTAGTTCCGGGAATAATATCTTCGTATTTGACAGTTCCGCTTGCCTCGGCGATAATCGGGTCGGAGAACGGCTCAAAAGTGGCGATGGTTTTATCTTTTTCAACTACCGTCCCTTTTTTCACCATAAATTCCGAACCGTTTCTGATTTCTATTTTCTGCTCCTGCCCGATAAGGCACAGAGAACGCTTTCCGTCAACTTCCCGGATCATGGCATAGGCGATTTCCGGCGATTTGATGGTTTCCTTACCGCGCTGGATAATATCGTCACCCCGAATGATCCGTTTACCGTCTTCAATCAGCAGCTTGTCACTGGCTTCGATGGCGTATTCCTTCATCACTTTGCTGACAATGGTGTGGCCCCGGCGGGTAAACAGCCAATGGCCGTTGTCCAGTTCCACATGGGCGCCGACAACATCCCGTATATACACCGGATACTTGAGCGAGATATGGTTGTCTTCGCTCAATTTGGTGGCCGTTCCTCCGATATGGAAGGTACGCATGGTCAGCTGCGTTCCGGGCTGGCCGATGGACTGTGCCGCAATGGTGCCGACGGCCTCGCCGATATCAACCGCGCGGTTGGTGGCAAGGTTGCGCCCGTAGCATTTGCGGCATACGCCGTGCTTTGCCTCGCAGGTAAGAACGGTTCTGATCCGCACGGAATCAACCCCGGCGGTATCAATTTTCGCGGCAATTTCCTCGGTAATTTCTTCATTGACATCGATAATCACCTCGCCGGTGATGGGGTGCTTGACCCGCTCCAGCGTGTACCGGCCGATGATGCGGTCGCTCAACGGCTCAACAATGTCTTCGCCGTCTTTGATGGCCGCATAGGAAATACCGTTAATGGTGCCGCAGTCGTCTTCATTGACCACCACGTCCTGCGCAATGTCAACGAGACGGCGGGTCAGATAACCGGCTTCGGCGGTTTTAAGCGCCGTATCGGCAAGACCCTTGCGGGCGCCGTTGGTTGAAATAAAGAACTCGATAACCGAAAGCCCTTCCTTGAAGTTTGAACGTATCGGCAGTTCGATAATGTCGCCCGAAGGCTTGGCCATCAGGCCGCGCATTCCGGCAAGCTGGCGTATCTGGTTGCGGCTTCCGCGCGCGCCGGAGTTGGCCATCATATAAATGGAGTTGAACCCGTCGCGATCCGCCTCCAGCGTCTTCATCATAATGTTGGTCAGATCTTCGTTGGTCTTGGTCCACACTTCAATAACTTTATTGTAGCGTTCCTCCTGGGTCATAATACCCTTACGCCACTGAGTCTGAATGGCCTCAACTTCCCTATTGGCTTTTTCGATCATTTCGGGTTTTTCTTTGGGAACCAGAATGTCGTCAATACCAATGGTCGCCCCGAAAACAGTCGCGTAACGGTAGCCGGTGGCCTTGATGGCGTCGAGCATTTGTACGGTAATCCACGAACCTTTTACATTAAAGACGTATTCGATAAGGGCGCGGAGTTCCTTGTCTTTCAATTCGTAATTGATAAAGGGAATCTCTTCCGGCATTTCCTCATTGAAAACCAGCCGGCCGGCGGTGGTCTCTATGGTTCCGTCTGCCCCTGCTTTTACCTCGTGGCCGACCTTGTCCCAAATGGGGAACTTGACCGGCTTGACGCGGATAAGGGCTTCCCAATCCAGCACTTTATTTTCCACCGCGATAAGGACTTCTTCCGCTGATGAATAATAGGGGACTTTATCTTTGGTTTCCGGCCTGGTTGAGCCGGGCCGTTTCGCGTTGGGCTTAATCCGCGTAAGGAAGTTAATGCCGAGAACCATGTCCTGAGAGGGGAATACAATGGTTTTACCGTTTGCGGGGTTTAACAGGTTACGGGCGGAAAGCATCAGCGTCCAGCATTCCATTTGCGCGGCCGGGGTCAGCGGCACATGGACTGCCATCTGGTCGCCGTCAAAGTCGGCATTAAATGCCGTACATACTAACGGGTGCAGTTTGATTGCCTTACCTTCCACAAGCGTCGGTTCAAATGCCTGTATGCCCAGCCTGTGAAGCGTAGGCGCACGGTTTAACATAACCGGATGCTCATGGATTACCTGTTCCAATATATCCCATACTTCGGTTTGAAGCTTTTCTACCATTTTTTTTGCGGATTTAATGTTATGCGCTGTTCCGTTTGCCACTAATTCTTTCATCACAAACGGTTTAAATAACTCGATTGCCATTTCTTTCGGAAGACCGCATTGATAGATTTTTAGCTCCGGTCCGACTACGATAACCGAACGTCCGGAATAGTCAACACGCTTTCCGAGCAGATTCTGACGAAAACGTCCCTGTTTTCCTTTCAGCATATCGGAAAGGGATTTTAAAGCACGGTTTCCCGGTCCTGTTACCGGCCGGCCCCGCCTTCCGTTATCAATCAATGCGTCCACTGCTTCCTGGAGCATCCTCTTTTCATTCCGGACGATAATATCCGGCGCCCCCAGTTCAAGCAATCTTTTTAAACGATTATTCCGGTTGATAATACGGCGGTATAAATCATTCATGTCAGAGGTCGCAAAACGTCCGCCGTCTAATTGAACCATCGGACGCAAATCCGGCGGAATTACCGGAATAACAGTTAATATCATCCAGTCCGGGCAGTTTCCGGATTCACGAAACGCTTCTACTACTTCCAAACGCTTGATAATCCTTGCCCGTTTTTGACCGGTAGATGATTTTAATTCTTTCTTTAAACTGACAGCCTCTTCTTCTAAATCAATGTTCTGAAGAAGCTCCTGAATTGATTCGGCTCCCATACCGACACGGAATGCATCGCCGTAAGCTTCTCTGGCGTCTTGATATTCCTTTTCTGTCAAAACCTGTTTGACCTGAATATCATTCGTATCCGAATCCAATACAATATAAGATGCAAAATATAAAACTTTCTCAAGCACTCTCGGAGAGATATCAAGAATCAGTCCCATTCTGCTCGGAATCCCTTTAAAATACCAAATATGCGATACCGGTGCCGCTAACTCAATATGCCCCATACGTTCACGGCGTACGCTGGATTTTGTTACTTCCACACCGCACCGGTCACAAACCACACCTTTATAACGGACCTTTTTGTATTTACCGCAATGACACTCCCAATCCTTACTCGGTCCAAATATCTTTTCGCAGAATAAACCATCTTTTTCCGGCTTCAGCGTACGATAATTTATGGTTTCCGGTTTTTTTACTTCCCCCCTTGCCCACTCTCTGATTTTATCCGGTGAAGCAAGTTTGATTTTGATTTTATCGTAAATTAGTGGTTCTTCTGTCATATAACTGTTTTGTGGCATATACCTTTCTCCGTCCTTTCTTATATTTCTTCTAAGATTGCACTCTCTTCCTCTGCAAATTCCGCCCCGGCGATTTCACTTTCACCATCTTCCGATAGTTCCGTGTCTTCTTTGAAGACACTGTCATCGTCAAGACTGTCTGCGTCGGCAGCACGATATCCTGCCCTTTCAAATGAAGAATCCTCCTCTTCAAAACCAAATTGCTCACCCGCCATCAATGCTGACATGTTCGGGTCCTCGATTGCTTCATCCACTCTTTCCGTCATCATGATTTCTTCACCATTTTCATCCAAAACCGTAACATCCAGTGCCAATGACTGAAGTTCCTTTAAAAGAACCTTAAACGACTCTGGAATTCCGGGATCCGTAATGTTGTCACCCTTGATAATTGCTTCGTAGGTTTTTACACGTCCGACAACATCGTCTGATTTGACTGTCAATATTTCTTGCAGCGTATATGCCGCACCATATGCTTCTAATGCCCAAACTTCCATTTCTCCGAAACGCTGTCCGCCGAACTGTGCTTTCCCGCCGAGCGGCTGCTGTGTGACAAGTGAATAGGGACCGGTGGAACGGGCGTGTATTTTATCATCAACCAAGTGATGCAGCTTCAGATAATGCATAAACCCAATTGTTACATCGCCGTCAAAGAACTCCCCGCTTCTTCCGTCCCGGAGTTTCACCTTTCCGTCCCTGCGAATCGGAACATCTTTCCATTCATTCCGGTATTGTTGATTCGTCAATAAAAATTCCATCATTTCCGAATCCAAAACATCTTTATATTTTTCCTGAAATTCTTCCAATGTATCCATATTTACATAGTCATTGGCAAGCTCTAATGTATCCATAATATCATACTCATTGGCTCCGTCAAACACCGGTGTTCCTACATTGATCCCCAGAACCTTAGCCGCAAGACTCAAATGAATCTCCAATACCTGACCGATATTCATACGTGACGGCACGCCAAGCGGATTCAACACAATATCAAGCGGACGTCCGTTCGGTAAGAACGGCATATCTTCTACCGGAAGCACACGTGATACAACACCTTTGTTTCCATGACGTCCCGCCATTTTATCCCCAACCTGTATTTTCCTCTTCTGTGCGATATAAATACGAACGGTTTCATTAACACCCGGCGATAGTTCATCCCCGTTTTCCCGTGTGAATTTTTTTGCCGCAACGACAATACCAAATTCACCATGCGGAACCCGAAGCGACGTATCCCTTACTTCTCTTGCCTTCTCCCCGAAAATAGCACGGAGAAGCCGTTCTTCCGCCGTCAGTTCTGTTTCTCCTTTCGGCGTAACTTTTCCGACTAATATATCGCCTGCGCGCACTTCCGCACCGATACGGATGATTCCTTCTTCATTCAAATCCTTCAGTGCGTCGTCGCCGACACCCGGCACATCCCTTGTAATCTCTTCCGGTCCGAGCTTGGTATCTCTGGCTTCTGTTTCATATTCGTTGATATGAACGGATGTGTAAACGTCCTCCTGTACCAGCCGTTCACTTAATAAAACGGCGTCCTCATAGTTGTAGCCTTCCCATGTCATAAATCCGATCAACGGATTCTTCCCCAGTGCGATTTCTCCGCCCGAAGTGGAAGGTCCGTCCGCAATGACCTGTCCTTTCACTACTTTCTCGTCTTTTGAAACAATCGGACGTTGATTCATGCAGGTTCCCTGATTACTTCTTACAAATTTGGAAAGCTTGTATTTATCCAGTTCCCCGTTTTCTTTGCGGATAACAATCAAATCAGACTGTACGTTTGAAATGACACCGGCTTCTCTTGCGACAACACAATTTCCCGAATCGACTGCCGCTTTCATTTCCATACCTGTGCCGACAACCGGTTCTTCCGTAACAAGAAGCGGGACTGCCTGACGCTGCATGTTAGAACCCATCAATGCACGGTTCGCATCGTCATTTTCCAAAAACGGAATCATGGCTGTTGCCACAGAAAAAACCATTTTGGGCGACACATCCATATACTCCACATATTTTTTTTCATACTCCGACGTTTCTTCTTTGAAACGCCCGGATACATTATTATGGACAAAATGCCCCTCGTCATCCAGTAACTCATTTGCCTGAGCCACATGATACCGGTCTTCCTCATCCGCCGTCATATAGACAACTTCATCGGTAACAACCGGATTTGCCGGGTCTTCCCTGTTTACTTTCCGGTAAGGAGCTTCTACAAATCCGTATTCATTGATTCTCGCATAAGAGGCAAGTGAGTTAATCAAACCGATATTCGGACCTTCCGGCGTTTCTATCGGACACATTCTTCCATAATGGGAATAATGAACATCACGCACCTCAAATCCGGCACGATCTCTGGAAAGACCGCCCGGTCCCAAAGCAGACAGACGTCTTTTATGAGTCAGCTCACTGAGCGGATTGTTTTGATCCATAAACTGCGATAGCTGTGAACTGCCGAAAAACTCTTTTACCGCAGCGGTCACCGGTTTAATATTAATCAATGACTGTGCGGAAATCCCCTCGATATCCTGCGTTGTCATTCTCTCGCGAACAACACGTTCCATACGCGACAAACCGATTCGGTACTGGTTTTGAAGCAGCTCTCCGACCGCACGGATACGGCGGTTCCCTAAATGATCAATATCATCCTGATTGCCGATGCCGTATTCTAAATGTATATTATAGTTGATTGAAGCAAAAATATCCTCTTTGGTTATGTTCTTGGGAATCAATTCTGTTGCAAACTTCTTTATGACTTCATATCTTTCTTCTTCGGATTCATTTTCTTCTAAAATCGTTTTGAGCAGCGGATAATATACTTCTTCCGTTATTCCCAATTCCTGTTTATCCGCATCCGGCAGAAATGAATGAAGGTCTACCATCATATTGGAAAGCACTTTCACCGCCTTTTCATCCGTTTGTACCATAACAAAGGGAGTTGCCGTGTTTTGGATATCATCCGCCAGGCTCTCCGTAATTAATGCTCCCGTTTCCGCAACCACTTCACCGGTTTCGGCGTCAATGACATCCTCCGCAAGTTTCAGCCCTGCGATACGGTTGCGGAATGCTAACTTTTTATTGAACTTATATCGTCCCACCTTGGCAAGGTCATATCTTCTTACATCAAAAAACATGCTTTTTACAAGGTTCTCCGCACTGTCAACGGCAAGCGGCTCACCGGGACGCAATTTCTTATATAATTCTAACAGACCGTCTTCATAATTCTCCGAAGTGTCTTTGGATAAACTCGCCATGATTTTGGGTTCTTCCCCAAACAAATCAATGATTTCTTCTCTTGTCCCAATCCCCAACGCTCTGATAAATACCGTAATCGGTACTTTACGGTTGCGGTCAACACGTACGCTGAAAACATCATTGGAATCTGTTTCATACTCCAGCCATGCTCCGCGGTTGGGAATCACCGTTGACGAATACAGTGTCTTTCCTATTTTATCATGTGCAATGGAATAATAAATCCCCGGAGAACGAACCAACTGACTTACAATAACACGTTCCGCGCCATTGATGACAAAGGTTCCCGTCTGGGTCATAAGCGGTAAATCACCCATAAAGATATCGTGTTCGTTGATCTCATCATTTTCTTTATTGTGAAGACGTACTTTTACTTTCAGAGGGGCGGCATAGGTTGCATCCCTCTCCTTGCATTCCTCAATTGAATATTTTACATCGTCTTTACATAGTTCAAAGTTCACAAATTCAAGACTCAGATTGTCGCTGTAATCTTCGATGGGAGAGATGTCGCGAAACACTTCCCGCAGTCCTTCCCTCAAAAACCAGTTGTAAGAATCCGTTTGCACCTCAATAAGATTAGGCATCCCTAAAACTTCTTTTTGTTTTGAGTAGCTCATTCTCACGCCATTTCCACTTTTGACCGGGCGTATTCTGTTTTTCTCCATTGATGATTTCACTCCTTGTCTATTTTACAAGATTGTGATATAATTGCCTTAATAGTGCCATTTGCGTATATTTTACCACAATAGTGCATCTTCCATCATAACATAAGCCTAAAACCGTGTCAACACAATTTTTCAGGCGTAACACAAGTTCCCGACTATATGTCTGTGTACAGCCGGGAACTTATCTATTGGTATATTGATATGACCGATTATTTGAGCGTTGCTTTGGCACCTTCTGCCTCTAATTTTGCTTTTAATTCTTCCGCCTCTTCCTTGCTTACGCCTTCTTTTATAACTTTCGGTGCGCCGTCAACAACATCTTTTGCTTCTTTCAAGCCAAGACCTGTGACTTCACGTACTACCTTGATTACCTTAACCTTTGAAGAACCGACTTCTGTCAGTTCCACATCAAACTCGTCTTTTTCCTCTGCTGCTCCGCCTGCATCTCCGCCTGCTGCCGCAACGACTACACCCGCTGCCGCAGATACGCCGTATTTTTCCTCACATGCTTTTACTAAATCATTTAATTCCAATACTGTCATTGCATCAATTGCATCCATAAATTCCTGCGTTGTCATAATTCTTTCCTCCATCTGAATTTTCTGTTTCATTCATTTCGTTTATAATTTGTGCTTTCCGCACTGATTTTACTTTGTTCCAAAACCACTTAGGCTTCCTGCTCTTTTGCTTCCGCAATTTGCTTGATTACGCGGGCAAAATTTGAGATTGGTGACTGTATGCTTCCAAGCAGTTTGGAAATCAATACATCACGCGGCGGAATACTTGCCAATTGTTTTACCCCTGCTTCATCATAATAGGTTCCGCCCACAACCGCGCCTTTAAACTCCAATGCGGGAGCTTCTTTTGCAAACTCTGCCAATACTCTTGCCGGTGCGGTTTCGTCCTCGGTACTGATTGCAATCGCCGTAGGTCCTGCCAAATGCTTATCCAACTGTGCGTAATCCGTTCCCTCAAATGCCAGATGAAGCATTGTATTTTTATATACTTTGTAAACAATGCCGGCTTCACGCAGATTCTTACGCAGCTTTGTGTCCTCTTCTACGGTAAGTCCGCGGTAATCAACCAAAACTGCTGATTTCGCACCGTCTACCTGACCTTTGATTTCATCAATAACCGGTTGTTTTTCTTCTATTTTAGCCATCTGTTTCCTCCTTTATAGATTTCAAAAATCCCTCTTTGCCCAAGACAAAGAGGGATAGAATGCTACGTCAATTTACACACGTATATCATAATTCCTCGGCAGGCGGTACTTGCTTATGTCATATGACACCTGCTGTCTTCGGCGACATGGTTTCTTGCTGTTCATTACTTTGTACGGACAATGAACTTCCAAACAAAACTACGAAATAAAAACCATATATCTATAATATGAACTTTTGATTTTATTCCTTTCGGAGTATATCACGACCTGATACGTTCTGTCAAGTAATATTTATCCGATTTTTGCCGTATTGATTTTGATTCCCGGTCCCATTGTTGAAGCAATGGTCACGCTTCTCAAATACTGACCTTTTGCACTTGAGGGTCTTGCTTTCAAAATAGCTCCCATCAATGTGTCAAAGTTCTCTTTCATTTGTTCTTCCGAAAAAGATGCCTTGCCCAACGGTACGTGGATAATATTTGATTTATCCAGACGATACTCGATTTTACCGGCTTTGATTTCCTGAATCGCCTTTGTTATGTCCATCGTTACCGTACCCGCCTTCGGATTCGGCATAAGTCCTTTGGGTCCGAGAACACGTCCCAAACGACCGACAACACCCATCATATCCGGTGTGGCTACTACGACGTCAAAATCCAGCCATCCCTCATTTTGGATTTTCGGAATCAATTCGTCACCGCCGAAAAAATCAGCCCCGGCTGCTTCCGCTTCCGTCAGCTTATCACCCTTTGCAAAAACAAGCACACGAACCGTTTTACCCGTACCATGCGGCAGTACGACTGCACCGCGGACTTGCTGATCCGCATGACGGCCGTCTACTCCCAGACGTATATGCGCTTCGACGGTTTCATCAAATTTTGCGGCTGCTGTCTTTTTGAGCAGACCGATTGCATCCGCCGCGTCATATTGAACCATTTTGTCAACTTGCTTTGCTGCTTCTAAATATCTCTTGCCTCTCTTCATAATTTACCTCCTAGTGGTATTAGCGACACCCGTGTCGTATGCATAACTGACATGCCTCCCACAACGTTTCATTTTAATCAGATCTTTTGCGATGTCTAAATTGGATCGTAATTTCATTTTCTACTTTGATTCTCAGTTATCCGCTGAAATCTCTGCCTTTTGCCGTGATTTTCAGCTATCAGCTAAAATCCCCGGCTTTTCCTTTGATTTTCAGTCCTCCACTGTAATCCCCATGCTTCTTGCCGTTCCCGCTATCATACTGATGGCACTGTCCATGCTTGCCGCATTTAAATCCGGCATTTTTATTTCTGCAATCTTTTGCAGTTCCGCTCTTTTTACGGACGCCACCTTATTGGAATTCGGTTCACCCGATCCGGATTGGATGTTACATGCTTTTTTCAGCAATACCGACGCCGGCGGTGTTTTTGTTATAAAACTAAAGCTTCTGTCTGCATAAACCGTAATCACGACCGGTATCAGCATTCCGTCCTGATTTGCGGTTCTTGCGTTAAACTCTTTTGTAAACTGCACAATGTTCACGCCATGCTGTCCCAATGCGGGACCTACCGGCGGTGCCGGCGTTGCTTTTCCGGCGGGAATCTGCAGCTTAATATATCCTTGTATTTTCTTAGCCATTTTAATCTCCTATCCGCGCACGTACTTTGCGCATAAATACCCGACATTTGTGCATAAGCACAAATCCGGCGATGTCTTTCTTTGAACGTCAGCGTAAAGCGTACGTTGCCCTACACTACTTCAACATCCGAAAAATCAATCTCAACCGGTGTGTCACGTCCAAACATATCAATTCCTATCACAAGCATCTGCTTTGCCGGATGGACTTCACGAACAACCCCGTTCGTATCCTTCCATACCCCGGCTCTTACGATAACCATATCGCCAATCTGGAAAGGAATCTCTTCTGCCTGAGCCACAAACCCCATTGCGGTAATTTCGCTCTCCGACAAAGGTACCGGCTTGGAACCCGGACCGACAAACCCGGTCACTCCGCGTGTATTACGAACAACATACCATGTTTGTTCATTCATAATCATTTTTACCAGCACATAGGCAGGAAACATTTTTTTCTGTACCTGTCTTTTCTCGCCCTTTTTTTCTTCGACGACATTGTGCATCGGCACGGACACTTCCAATATCTGTTCTTGCAAACTCCGGTTTTCAATTGCTTTTTCAATGTTTGTTTTTACTTTGTTTTCATACCCCGAATAAGTATGAACCACATACCATTTTGCATCTTCCATACACTCACGCTCCGAAAACTCTGTCCATGCCGTATTTGATTGCCGCATCCACCGCCGCAATAACAATACCCAAAAGAACAGATATAATAACTACCAATCCCGTTTGCTTTATCAATTCTTCTTTTTTGGGCCAAACGACCTTTTTAAACTCAGACTTTACGTTCTTAAAGAAGCTTTTCTTTACTGCCGCGTTTTCTGTTTCACTCAATTAAATACACATCCTTTCTAAAAACAAATCTTTTGAAATCCTATTTCATTACAATTATTTTGTTTCTTTATGCAATGTATGTGATTTGCAAAATTTACAATATTTCTTTGTCTCCATTCTGTCCGGATGGTTTTTCTTATCTTTGGTCATGTTATAATTGCGTTGTTTGCAATCCGTACATTCCAAAGTAATATTCACTCTCATATTGTCACCTCCGTGATTTCTAAAATTTTAGACACAAAAAAAAAGACCTAATTCATCGCCCAATAAATATAACACAGATTTTTTCCTGCGTCAACTTGTTTTTATTGAATTTGTAAATTTTGTATATTTCTATTTCATTCTCATTCTCTAATTGCTTTGTTAATCCGCCGAATCCCAATATTTCTTCAAAGTCTTTTGATAATGTGTATTCTATTATCCAATCTTCAAAAAAATTCAGCGCCTTTATTTTTCGTATATATTGATCTTCTGATTTTTCAGTATGATACCTGCCGGATGGATATTCAGATTCCTCTGCATTTAAAAATTCATTACAAGATTCTTCTGTAATGAATTGTCCAGACAGAGAATTAATTAGTTTTGTAAATAATAAAACATCAAAATTATTATTTATATTGTTTTTATCATCAATATGATTTATATAATCTATATAAAACCTTTCTCGCCCATTTGAATTTTCAAGATGAATTTCAAGCCTGCTTATATCATTAATTTTAACATCATAATCTCTAGAAACAAAACTTGAATCATGATAACTGGTATCAGAAACATCTTCTATTTGATAATCATATTCATGGATAACTTTTTTCATTGCCGTCAAATAATTATCAAAGTTTCTTTTTGATTGCTCAACTGACAATGTTTTTGTATTACACCCACACAAACTTAGTAATAATAAAATTATGAGGGTTATTAAAATTATTTTTTTCATACGCTACCTTCAATTAAATATAATATGCGTTTTAGAAAGAAAAATCAAGCAAGTCAGGGAACTCTTTTCAAAAAACATAATTGCAATAAGCCTGTTTGCTGTTGTTTTTCGCAATTTTTAAAATTCATCGCTATAAGTACGGTACTGGATTCCCCCCCACATAAGCATAAAGATTCCAGTT
>DBDL01000090.1:16521-17255 GCA_002293545.1 Lachnoclostridium sp. UBA933
TTCAATCTCTATAAGTTGTTCTTGAATACTGTCTTTCTCGTATAACAAATTTTATTTTTCCCCAATCATTCAAATTAACCCAAACTGACTTATCTTTAAAGCTAACATTATCACTCTCCATATCAACAAGATTATACGGTTTATATAAATAATTTCCATCTGTANNTTTTTTTTGTATATTTTATTATTACACCAATTTCGTTATCTCCTTTAAAATTCAAATTCATTATCCCTTTTATCTTATCACTATCTTGACTAAATTGGCATTCTGCTATGTTATGATTTACTTTTCCGATAAATTCTCCCGAATACCAATTTTTATTAAAATAGACTTGTATATTAGGTTCAATCAAAGAAGACGTTGTAAATCTTCCTTTAATAATTCCATCTTGAATACTTGATATAAAAAATGAATCAAATGAATAAAGTTCATCGGGATTATGATTTTTTACAATCCAAGTTTTTTTTGTATATAATTCATAATTATTATCCCACTGATTCAAGTTCTCAGTTGTTTTTGAGAGTTCTGTTTTATCATTCATACAACTGGTTAAAAATATACAAATTGACATAATAAAAACTACAAACATCAATAATCTACTTTTCATAAAATTCTCCTCTGTTTCTTCATACAATGATTATAGAAACGAAGTTTTCATTAATCCATTTCGTGCATAAATTGAAACTACATTATTTTTTGAAAAACCAAACTCGTGCTTAAGCTCCTGATTCTC
>DBDL01000075.1:0-1022 GCA_002293545.1 Lachnoclostridium sp. UBA933
ATACATGGAGTACACCAAACGGCAAAACGATACCCGTTATGAGATGGAATCACGATATCAAAAAGTCATTGAAACCATTCCTGAAATCCATGACTTGGACGATGCCATCGGCGAACTTTCCGTCGCTGCTGCCGTAAAGGCTTTGGACGGAAATGACAAGGCGTTATCCCTTATGGCACAGCAGGTGAATGCTATCACAAAGAAAAAAGAAGCTTTATTGAAAGCAAGCGGTTATCCTCCCGATTATTTGAATAAAATTTACATATGCAAAGACTGCCGTGACACCGGATACATCGGAAATGAAAAATGTCACTGTTTTAAAAAAATGATTGTCGATTATCTTTATTCACAATCAAATATGAAAAAACTTTTAGAAACGGAAAACTTTTCAANNATTGATTTTTATCCGGATGATTATATGGAAGAAACAACCGGAATGACGCCAAAGGATAACATAAAAAACATACTTCATATTGTTTATGACTTCATTGAAAACTTTGGCAAAACGCCGGACAATCTTCTCCTTTACGGAAATACCGGCGTCGGCAAAACATTTTTGTCGCACTGTATCGCAAAGGAATTGCTGGATCGTTCTTATACGGTCGTTTATCTGACATCTCTCGAATTTTTTGACTTTATAGGAAAATACACATTCAACCGTGACTCTGACGCCAAAGAAAGGGATTTTGCTCTTTCCTATATTTTGGATTGTGATTTGCTTATTATTGATGATTTAGGCACAGAGCTTAATAACCGGTTTGTATCCTCCCAATTATATCATTGCATTGATTCCCGGTTATTAAAGGAGCGCTCTACGATTATATCGACGAATCTGTCTTTTGATGATTTATGCAGTTATTACAGTGAACGTATTTTTTCCCGCATTACCTGTTACTACACTTTATTAAAATTAACCGGCAACGATATTCGTTTTCAGAAAGCTTTGAAGTAACGGATGACAGCGGAAACACGGTTCCCGCCAAAATATGCCCGTAAACGTTTGCAAAGCAAACTTCGCTCCG
>DBDL01000075.1:1039-28451 GCA_002293545.1 Lachnoclostridium sp. UBA933
GGCATGAGTCCACAAATTATGAACGATTCGATTCCTTACGGAACACTGGGTATTATTCCACTGGAAAGCTGCAAAAATATCGGGGAAAGGGTGGATGGATATATCGCGAATTGGCGCAATAAAAAGAAGTTAAATAAGGAACTTCCCATTCACTTTGAGGGTTACTGCCGGGATACCTATGTCATTGAAGCGGTATGCCCCCGCTTTGGTTCCGGAGAAGGGATGGGACTCATCCGGGAGTCCGTCCGCGGACTGGATTTATATATCCTCGTTGATGTCTGCAACCACAGTCTGACATATACCGTCTGCGGTAATTCCAACCATATGTCGCCGGATGATCATTATCAGGATTTAAAACGGGTTATCGCCGCGGCGGGAGGCAAAGCCCGCCGAATCACCGTTATTATGCCTTATCTGTATGAAAGCAGACAGCATAAGCGCAGCGCAAGAGAATCCCTGGATTGTGCGATCGCTCTCCAGGAGCTGACCCATATGGGCGTAGAAAGTATTATTACCTTTGACGCCCACGACCCCCGCGTGCAAAATGCCATTCCCCTTAAAAGCTTTGAAACCGTCCAGCCTACTTATCAATTTATCAAGGCATTGTTAAAAAACATCCCCGATATCCGGCTGACTCCTGACAATATGATGATTATCAGTCCCGACGAGGGCGCAATGAGCAGAGCTGTTTATTTTGCAAACGTATCGGGTGTTGACGTCGGCATGTTTTATAAGCGCAGAGATTATACTCAAATCGTAGGAGGACGCAATCCTATCGTCGCCCATGAATTTCTCGGAGCGGATGTAAAGGGGAAAGACGTATTTATTATTGACGATATGATTTCTTCCGGGGAAAGTATGCTGGATGTTGCTACCCAACTGAAAGAACGAAAGGCAAACCGTATTTTTATTGCCGCTACCTTTGGTCTGTTCTCAAACGGATTTGAACAATTCGATGAGGCTTATAAAAATGGTCTGATTTATAAGGTCCTGACTACAAACCTTGTCTATCAGCCGAAAGAACTTCTTACCAAGGAGTATTATNNGTTATTATATCAATGTAGATATGAGCAAATATATTGCCCTCTTAATTGATACGCTGAATCACGATTCCTCAATCAGTGAATTCCTGAACCCAACTACGAGGATTCAAAATGTATTGAAGATTTATCATCAGAAGTAGAAGGGACTGTTTATGAAACATAAAGCGTTCCATACTTTGATATACAAAAAGCATTTTAAACATTGACATAAAAAATATGTGCAGGAATGGGGATTATTATGGCTGCGCACGATACGGTGGAACATCATTATATTCCGGTAAATGGGATTCGGCTGTTTTATGAAAAAAGCGGACAGGGGAATCCCATTATCCTACTGCACGGCAATGGAGAAAGCCATGCTATTTTTGATATTCTGACCGGGAAACTGGCGGAGAGATATACGGTTTATGCCGTTGACAGCAGGGATCATGGGAAAAGCAGTAAAGTAAATTCTATAAGCTATGATATCATGATGGAAGATATCGCGGAACTGATTATTTCTCTGGAACTTAAAAACCCCATTTTATACGGTTTCAGCGACGGCGGGATTATCGGTCTTTTGATGGCGGTCAAATATCCGGATATGCTGTCAAAGCTTATCGTCAGCGGTCCGAACATCAATACAAAAGGAATCCGGAGATTTTATTATTATATGATGAAGCTTGGGTTTTTCTTTACACGAAACCGAAAACTCAGATTAATGCTGACCGAACCGGATATCAAACCGGCGGAATTGAAAAAAATAATAACGCCGACACATATATTGGCCGGCAGCAAAGAATTTGCTACAATAAAACATATACGGATGATTGCGGAGAATATACCGGACAGTACCCTGCGGATTTTGGAAAAGGAAACACATGACAGCTACGTAGTACACAGCGAAAAATTGTATGAGGTCATGGAGATGTATTTATCGCAGGAAACTCTGGATGAGGTAATATATCAAAGGAATAAAAATAGCGGGAAGCAGATTCCCGACCTTGATTNNATTTTAGAAATCTGCAGCAGATTCAGTCCAATCCCCATAATCAGAACAGAGCCGATCAGTGACATCTGAGTGATAACGATATCATTAAGGTACGGTTCGATAAATACTGCAAGCAGTGTTAATGTTCCTTGATAGACACCGACTATCACGGCGGAAAACAGAACCCCGATACCCATAGTGGATGCAAAAATCATTGCCACAATCCCATCCAGTGCCGACTTCGCAAACAAGATATCGCTATTATGATTGATTCCGTCTTCTAATGAACCGACAATCGCCATAGAGCCAACGCAAAAAACCAAAGACGCCGATACAAGACCTTGGGCAAATGTCGAATTATCATTTGATTTTGTGAATTTATTTTCGCAGAATTTTGCAAAACCGTCTAATTTCTTTTCAATTCCCGTCAGTTCTCCGATAAGTCCCCCGACAGCTAACGAAACAATCATCAATAATATATATTCTGATGAAATTTTCCCTTCTATAATGACAAATGCGGCACTAAGCGCACCGCTTAACCCAACAATAATCGTCGCAAGACCGATTCCCTGCATGATTGTATCCGTTATCCGCCGGGATAATATTTTTTTTAATATCATTCCTATGACAGTACCGATAATAACTGCTATGACATTTACTATTGTTCCAAGCATATAATCCTCCACCTCTTTCGCGCGGTTTGGTACGACCGGCAGAATTCCTTCCGTTTTAATCCATTATAACGGCGATACACAATCAATTATGCCCTACATGATTCGTTATGTCAAATACTTGATTCAGCAATCAGAGGACGGCGTATTCGGCACACCCGCCAATCGTGATGAAAAAATGAACTTGATGAAAACCGGCATTACTGATATGATTTATATAGTATTGGGTAATGAATGGTAACAAAATGCCGGACAGGCAATATGAGCATAGATGCTCGGAAAGATGATATCAAATATGAAAATTATTATTATTGAAGATGATGTAAATATCCGGCAGGATCTTTCCCTGCTTCTTATATCGGCAAATTATGAAGTGTCTGTTATTGAGCGGTTTGACTGTCTTCCGGAGCAGATTATGAAAGACGATCCGGATTTGATCCTGCTGGATGTGAAACTTCCGGAGCGGGACGGGTTTGAAATATGCAGACAGATTCGCCGGACGATGGATATTCCCATAATCTTTCTGACCGGGGACAGTCAAACCTCATCAGAGATTCAGGGAATGCTTATCGGTGCGGATGATTATATTACAAAACCATACCACCCTTCCCTGCTTCTTGCAAGGATTGCCGCTGTTTTGAAAAGAGGGCAGAAATCACAGCCGGAGTATGTTTATGAGCACAGGGGAGTGATCTTGAACATAAGGACTTACAAACTGGAATATAAAAATGCTAAAGCAGAAGTTACAAAGAATGAATGCCGGGTATTAAGTTATCTGATGCAGCATAAGGGTGATGTCGTGCCGCGAATGGAATTGATTGATTATTTGTGGGACAACGAGGTCTATCTTGATGACAGTGCGCTCAGTGTTACTGTTACCCGATTGAGGAACAAGTTAGAAGAAATCGGAGCCGTTGATTTTATCGAAACAAAAAGGGGGGCAGGTTATCGTATATGACACTAAAAAATTACCTGAAAGATAAGATTCTGATAATCCTTCTGAATTCTCTGGGAGTGTTTTTTCTTTACATTTATTTGTTAATAGTGGGGAACAGCACGGTAACTGCCGGGCTTATTGTCGTTATATGGGCAGTGGTCTGCAGTATGATTCTTGCCGTGGATTTTATCAAAAGGAGGAAATATTTTAATGAGATCAATCATATCATGTCAGGTCTTGACCGTCCCTATCTGATTCAGGAGTTTATGGAGAACTCCTGGAGATTGGAAGACAAGCTTTACCGCGATATTTTATACCGGTCAAACAAGGCCGTGATCGAGCAGATCAATGAACTGAAATCTGAGCAGAAGACATACCGTGAATATCTTGAAGGCTGGATTCACGAGGTAAAGCTTCCGATTACCGGGATGCGCCTTGCCTGTCATGATGGAATAGATGTAAAAAGACTGGAGCTGTATTTATCGGAAATGGATCACTTGGTGGAACAAGCTTTGTTTTATGCACGTTCCGAACAGGTATACAAGGATTTTCAGATCAAGGAGATTGACCTGAAAATATTGATAGCAGACATCCTCCGTAAGAATAAGTATCTTTTCATCCAAAATGATATGAGCGTACAGGTACTGTTTGATAAAGCGGTAATCTGCTCTGATGAAAAATGGATTACGTTTATCATAATCCAGATATTGATTAATGCGGTAAAATATAAAAAAGATACAAAAGCCGGTATCACATTTTCTATTGAAGAAAGTCAGCAAAGCACTAAACTGAAAATAAAAGATAATGGGATCGGCATTCTTCCGGAGGAGCTTGCCGGGATTTTTGAAAAAGGTTTTACCGGCACAAACGGCAGAGATCGGGAAAATACAACAGGCATCGGGTTGTATCTGTGCCGGAAGTTATGCCGGAAGCTTGAAATTCTGATAGAAGCCGATTCGGTCCGGGGAGAGTATACGGAGATTTGTCTGACATTTCCCAAAAGCAGTTATCTTTCAAAAATGTAATCTCCGCGAAAACTAAGTACATACCACTTATCTGAATGATTCGGTATTATTACTTTCAGAGTATTAAAATTCAGATGAAAGAAGGGATCGGTTATGGAACGGCTGATTTATGCAGACAAGATCGAAAAGTATTACGGAAAAAAGAATAACATCACGAAGGCTTTGAACGGGGTGGAATTTGAAGTCAACAAGGGAGAATTTATCGGAATCATGGGTGCTTCCGGTTCCGGGAAATCAACGCTTTTAAATGTTTTGTCCACGATTGACAAAGTAACATCGGGTCATATCTTTTATGAGGATACAGACATCACGGAACTGGAAGAAGAGCGGCTCGCGGATTTCCGCAAAGAGAATCTGGGATTTGTCTTTCAGGATTTTAATTTACTGGATACTTTGACAATTGAAGAAAATATCATCCTTGCTTTAACCATGCATGGAAAAGAAAAAGAAGAAGCAGAAGCAAAGACAAACGAGATCATGAAAAGGCTGGGGTTTTATGAAATACGCACCAAGTTTCCTTATGAGGTTTCCGGCGGGCAGAAACAACGATGCGCCTGTGCAAGGGCTGTGGTTAATAATCCCAAGATCATTATGGCGGANNTGTTGGATTCCAAGTCGGCTCAGGTATTGATGGATACGTTTACGATGTTAAATCAGGAAATGAGGTCCACGATTCTTATGGTAACGCATGACGCATTTTCAGCCAGTTACTGCAAGCATATCTTTTTCTTAAAAGACGGGGAAATCTTTCATGAACTGACACGGGGCGATAAAAGCAGGCGGGAATTCCTGAATCAGATATTGGATGTTCTTTCACTGACAGGGGGAGGCGATGAAAATGCTGTTTAAGCTCTCTTTCCGGAATGCTGTCCGGTCATCCAAAGATTATTTGATCTATGTTGTAACAATGTCCATAATCTCGGCATTGATGTCCGCCTTTCAAGGTATGATGTTTTCAGAAGAACTGAAAGCCATCTATAGTGAAATGCAGGTTTTTATGAGTCTGGTGGTTAGTTCTTCGATTTTTGTTATGTTCATCATCATATGGCTGGTCAATTATATGGTCCGCTTTATGCTGGAACGGCGAAGCAGGGAGTTCGGAACATATATGCTGCTCGGCATGAAAAAGAAACAGATTGCCGGTGTGTTTTGGAAGGAGAATCTGCTGCTTGGGGCGGCGTCTTTGATGATCGGTATTGTGCCGGGGATTGTCTTTCAAAAGGTATTCATCAATGTTTTTTATGCCGTTCTGGACACGGATTATCATATTACGGCGGATTTTAATTTGCAGGGAATACTGATCACTGCGGGAGTTTTG
Source organism: Lachnoclostridium sp. UBA933 (assembly GCA_002293545.1). Taxonomy (GTDB): domain Bacteria; phylum Bacillota; class Clostridia; order Lachnospirales; family Lachnospiraceae; genus UBA933. Next base: position 7,004 of record DBDL01000075.1, read on the forward strand.
CTGATTTCCTATCTGTTTGCATTTTTGAACGTAAAACGCCGATTGAAAAAGATACAGATTAATAGTATCATGTCTATGGAAAAGCATAATGAAGAAATTGCGAATGAAAAGAAGATATGGAAAAGTATCTATACATTTGCGGCACTTATTTATATCATCTTGTTTTATTTCCTCGCGTACCGGGGGGTGATGTCGATGACTACCGTCTGGTTTTATATACTGGGTCTGATTGTTTCGATCTATCTGTTTTTTATCGGATTACCTNNATCTGTTTTTTATCGGATTATCTTCGTTTTTTGTGGGCTTTATCTCGAAAAAACGAAAAAGCATCTATCGAAAGTCAAACCTGTTTGTACTGCGGCAATTATCCTCCAAGATCAAAACCATGCGGTTTACTATGGGGACATTAAGCATATTCTTTACAGCGGCATTGCTTGGATCCACGGTTGTATTGATGTTTGGTGATTATCAGAACAAAGAGCTGTCAAAACAGCTGCCGTTTGATCTGCTCGTATTCAGCGACCGGAATGATGATGAATTTACGGAAGACCTGCGTGTGATTCATCAAAATATTGAGTTAGAACACAGTCGTATTTACCGGATCTATGAAAACGATACAAATACTGTGAATGATTTTTTGTATGAACACCGCATCGGCACTTATCACACGGAAATAATAGTCGGTAACAAGATGGGCGACAACTCGTATTTTGGCTATGATACCTATATGAAACTGAGTGATTATAACGATATCCGTAATATGATCGGTTTAGGGGAAGTTACCATTGCACAGGGAAATTATATTCTTCATGGAAAATCCTCCATAGAAAATGAACTTTTGCGGATCAAAGAAGAAGTGAATGTACGGGGCGGGAACCCAAAGGGTATCCTGAACTGTCAGGAAATACGGACGGAAAGTATTACACAAGAGGGGATGAACGGCGCAGACTATATCATCGTGGTTCCGGACGAAGAAGCCGACGCAATGAATCCGTATTACTCCATTTTGGCAGCAATGTTTCCGGAAGGGCAGTCCGTACCGAAGGATCTTTCAAATCAGCTAAGAGCGGTACGTTCCTACTATAATGAAGAATATTTTGAAAACATTTATGGAATAGAAGCCGGCAGAGGCAGCAGTCAAATACTATCCTTTGCGGATGATATTCTTGTCAGGGAAAATGTAATAGATAATGCCGAAATTCTAATCACCGCAATATGTTTTATACTGGCTTATCTTTGTATTGTATTCTTGTGTACGGCGATGACGATCATGGCAGTACAGCAGTTAAGCGACTCGGCAAAATACCAGTTCCGGTACCGGATATTAGGACAGTTGGGACTAAATCAGAAAGGAATCCGGAGCGTTGTTTTTAAACAATTAGGTGCTTATTATCTGTGTCCTTTCCTTGTTTCCATCCTGCTCAGTTTTTTTATCGGGATGAATGCCAGCGAGCGTTTTGTTTACTTTACCGGAATTGACGCAGGGAACTTTCAGTATTATTTTCTTGGCGTATTGGTATTTGCCGCCTTGTATGTTTCCTATTTTATAATAAGCTGCGTTGAGTTTTTGAGGAATCTAAAGTAGCTTTATCAAATCATTCCGGGTCCGGGAAAAAACTTGCCGAAAAACTGTTTACGATATTCCTGCCATAACAAAAGATATCATCTGACCTTTTATTGACAACGCCGATTGATAGTGATAAGATGTAATTAATTTGTATGTTACATATTAATTTAAAAAGAAAGGGCATGAAGTATGAATGATGAATTTTCAAACAACACAGAAGCTCAAGAATCAAAATCCGTAAATGAGCAGCTCTACGGAGAAGGCAGTTCTCAGCAGGCACCGGGCAGCACACCTCCGCCGGTTCCAAATCAACCGGGCGGTGCGCCGCCTCCGGGCTATGCACCCCAGCAGCCTTATCAAAACATGGTTCCTCCGGAAGAAAAAAAGAGTGTCAATGGCTTTGCAATTGCCGGATTGGTATGCGGTATCGTATCGGTAGTATGCTGTTGTTTTTGGCCTACATTTATCGTTGGTGTTGCAGGAATCGTTCTTTCGGTTATGGGATTGAAAAACTCACCGCCAAACCAGAAAACAATGGCAATGTTCGGATTGATCCTGTCTATCGTGGGAACTGTTTTCGGAATTATTATGCTTATTCTATCTATCGTAGGCAATAATAGTTTTAATTATCTGGAAAACTACCAACCGGGAGATTCTATTGATTTTGATGATATTTGGGGAAATTAATATCTGAACCTGATTGGGGTTTTGATGATTTGGATTTCCTATGATTTTTGCCGTACATGTTATCGGCGGCAAGCATGAAATCCATTTCCTGTTTATGTAAAATTGGTGTGAAAAATACCTCGGAAGCACCTCGGCTTGTAATCATGATCTTACGCTTTATAACGTTTTTTCTTTGTTTATCAGGATCACTTGCCGGAGTGCTTTTATAGTACCGTAAAATAAATCACTTCTTCTTTTATTCTGCCTCTTAACATGATTCATCCGTCTATTTTATAAAACCCGGAACAAAAATAGGGACTCCGAAAAATAACACTACGTCAAGATAATCCATACAATCTATTACTTTAATATGTGGACAATCTTTTTCGTATGGGTTATAATTCCATTATAATTAAATTATAGAATATTTTTATAACAATTCCATTTTTAATACTATATTTATGTCCCGGTCACTATAAAACGCCATAAAAGGAGGTAGAATGTGTCGGCAAGTAGAGGCAACGACATAAAACAAAAATAAAATATGAAAGGCAGGTAGAATAAAAATGAAATTTTTCTACAGATATCGAAAACTCGTCTTAACCCTCGTTTTTTTATTTGGATTTACCTTATTACCGGCATCATCAAAAGCGGCAACTCNNAGCTCTCATATGTTTCCAGCTATGGACTGACGTATTCCGTCAATCCCGGCAGCGGCGCCCTGACCGTTAATTTCCAGGGACAGTACAAGGAGATTAAATATAATCTTCCCGGCAATACTAGTTTGTCAAATTGCAGCACCATCGTAATTAACGCCCGCAGTCTTACCGGACAAAAGGTAGCGGTTAAATTTTACGATACGAGCGGAGCCGAGGCATTTGTTCAATATAACATCACAAATACCACCAACCAAAATACGACTATCACTCTCAGTCAGCAGCAAAAGAACCAAACCATCCGCACAATCGGCGTTATGTCACAGGATGTTGCCAATTATACCGCTGTTGTCAATTCCATCACCTTTAACGTATCAGGCGGCGGCACAGACCCAGATCCTTCCGGACCCNNTCGTTGCCCTTACATTTGACGATGGTCCCAGTGCAACAACAACCAATGTGCTGAACAAACTGCAAACTTATGACGTTACCGCTTCGTTCTTTGTAATCGGCAACAACATCAATACCGGTACGACCGGAATCATACAGCGGGCATTTAATATGGGTTGTGAGATTAACAACCATTCGCTGACGCATCAGGATATGTCAAGGTTTACTGCCAGTCAGGTCATCAATGAAATCACCACGACAAATACGCGTGTTCAAAATGCGGTCGGGGTAAGTCCGGGATTTTTCCGCGCCCCATACGTTTCAACAAGCCAGACACTGCTCAATTCTGCAAATATGCCGTTTATTCAAGGTGTCATGTGCAATGACTGGGACAATGCGTACAATGCCGCTTATCGCGCCCAGAATACACTTAATCAGGTAAACGACGGCACGATTGTATTGCTTCATGATTTTGCCGGCAATCAAATGACCGTTGATGCCTTGGATACGATTATCCCCACTCTGATAAACAGGGGTTACCAATTTGTTACCGTTTCCGAGCTGTTCAGCCTCAAGGGCGTGACTCCGCAAAACGGTGTTATTTACAGCCGCGTTCAGTAAAGGTAAGGTGACGAAGGAACATCCCCGCTAACGTTTGTGAAGCAAACTTTGCCCTGTAAAGGGGGAGAACTTTCCTGCTAAATAAAAAATGGCTGACTGAAAACTTCAGTCGCTAAAGTTCATAGGACTTTCCTATTAATAAAAAGCGAACCACCCGTCATATGGATGGCTCGCTTTTTAACAGCAGCAGTTTCGTTTTATCATTGCCATTCCTGCCTCCTCATATGGTTCAGCGGTCCGTTTTGCCTGCCTAAATCAAGACCTGCCTTTAATACTTCCGTCAAGTATTTTTTGCTTCGTCTTACGCTGTCTTCGATGCAGTACCCTTTTGCCAGATTGCAGGCAATCGCGGAAGAAAGCGTACAGCCCGTCCCGTGCGTATTCGGATTGTCAACCCGTTCTCCCCTGATCCAAACTGCTTTTTGGTTTGTATACAATAAGTCGTCCGCCGTATCTTTTAAGTGTCCTCCTTTGATTAAAATGCCGCCTTGAAATCTTTCGGCTATTTTCTCCGCCGCGTTTATCATACCGTTTTTATCCCCGGTCTTTACTCCGCTTAGGATTTCTGCTTCATAAAGATTCGGCGTAATGATACCGGCAACCGGAAAAAATTTAGCCATCAGTGTTTCCCGCGCATTGCTTTGTAACAGCTCACTTTTGCTTGTAGCAATCATGATCGGATCGAGTACAATATTTTTCGCATGGTAATATGTCAGCCGCTCGGCTATGATCCCGATAATCTCACTGTTTGATACCATCCCGATTTTAACGGCATCGGGAACAATATCTGTAAAAACGCAATCCATTTGTTTCCCTACAAATTCGGGAGAGGCATCTGTAATCCCATAAACACCGGTTGTATTCTGTGCAGTCAGCGCTGTTATGACACTCATTCCATAAACCCCGTGAACAGTCATTGTTTTTAGATCCGCTTGTATACCGGCTCCCCCGCTGCAATCCGAGCCTGCGATGGTAAGCACTTTTTTCATTTTTTCACCCTCTTAAAATTCTCCGCGACCTGCGCCTTTAATGCCCTCGCCGTATGATACGGGTCCCGGCTTTTCATAATAGCCGACACCACTGCAATTCCGTCAGCCATGCTGTCATAAAGGATATGCATATTGGAGGCATTCAACCCGCCGATTGCCACTGCCGGTACACCTGTCTGCCTGACAATTTCATTGAGTGTACCGACCTCCGTAATTACGGTAACTACTTTTGTAGTGGTCGGGTAGATGGCTCCGATTCCCAAATAATCGGCACCCTCTGATTTTGCTTTCTCTGCTTGTTTGAGAGTTTTTGCCGTTGCGCCGACGATTTTATCCTCGCCGAGTAATCTGCGGGCATCGCTTACCGATATGTCTTTTTGCCCTACATGAACCCCTGCCGCACCGGCTGCTGCCGCAACCTCCGCACTGTCATCTATGATCAGCGGTATATGATACCGATCCGTTATTTCCTTAACTTTCTTTGCCAGACGGATATATTCCGGAACGGATTTTTCTTTTTCACGCAAGNNAACAAGTGTTACTCCTCCCTCACACGCCTGTTTTATTATTTCAAGGAAATCCCTCTCCTCTATACCCGTACTGTCTGTTACGAAATATAAGGTCAGATCCGCTTTCGGCTTATTCATAATAATCTCCATTCCCGCATATGTTTTATGCACATAAACATTTTTTATGCATAAACGTATGAAATATTTTTTGTTCCACGCTGTCCCTTATTTATATTCGGACATAGTCCGTATAAACCGGCTGAAGTCCTTTTTCAAGAATCATTCCATGAATCCCCGGTACGTTTCTTGTATCCGATATTTCAAACTGCTCGTCACCTTTTTTCTCCGCACCGTGACCGCCGACGCCAACCTTGACCCCCGCCGATATTTTATTGGCAGCCAAGCCTATGATATGGTCACGGAATCCCGCCCGTTCCCTTGTGGATACCGTGATAGAAGCAAACGGCATAAATAAACGGTAAGCCAATAAAACCTGCAAAAGCTGTCTTTCACGGACAGGCTGCGGGCAAATTCCGGAACTGTCCGGACGGTTTATGAATCCCCGTATCCTCGGTACGGAAAAACAAATCTCTGCATGAGGATATTTCTGCTGTAAATAATAGGCGTGAAGCCCTGTGGCAAAAGCGTCCTTCCTGAAATCTCCCAGTCCTAAAAGCGAACCGAACCCGACACCCCTCATCCCCCCCATGACAGCTCGTTCCTGTGCATGAAAACGATAAGGATAGATCCGTTTCGGACCGCTCTTATGATATTTCTCATAGATATCCGGGTCATATGTTTCCTGATAGATACTGACAAAATCCGCCCCGCACCGGTGCAAATAATCATACTCATCCGTATTGAGCGGATAGATTTCTATCCCAATCGCTTCAAAATACCTGCCTGCCAGCTTCACCGCTTCACCGATATATTCGACATTGGATTGTTTTCTGGATTCCCCTGTCAGCAAAAGAATCTCTTTCAAACCTGTTTCGGATATGGCACGAAGCTCTTTCTCCATTTCTTCAAAAGTCAGTCTGCCCCGTGCGATTTTGTTTTTACAGTGAAACCCGCAATAGGTACAGTGATTTCCGCAATAATTTGAAATATAAAGCGGCGTATAAAGGCTGACGGCATTCCCAAAATGCTTTCTCGTTTCCGTTTGGGCATACCCTGCCATTTCTTCCAGCAGACTGTCTGCCGCCGGGGATAAAACCGCCCCGAAATCATCTATGGAAACAACATCTTTCCCCAAGGTTTTGCTTACATCCTGCTTGCTGAATACATTATAATCGTATCCGGCTGTTTTATTTAACACGTTCTCCATAATATCGGATTCGATGATTTCCATATAATCCAGATATGTCATATGATCTTTTTGTGTCGTTGTCCCCATACTCTAATCCTCCAAAAACCCCGTCAGAGGGCTGGAAGCCTCCGCCTCGTATTCTAATATCCTGCCCGGTCCCGCAAGCCAAGCTTTCCGCCCCGATTCGATTGCCATCCGGAATGCACCCGCCATCATCCCTACGTCGTTTGCCGTTGCAACAGCGGTATTTGCCATGACGGCAGAAGCTCCGATTTCCATAGCCTCACATGCCTGTGACGGTCTGCCGATTCCGGCGTCAATAATAATCGGCAAGTCAATCTCATCCACTAGTATCTTAATAAAATCCTTTGTTAAAAGTCCTTTATTACTGCCAATCGGCGCACCAAGCGGCATAATTGCCGAGGCCCCTGCCGAAACCAAGCTCCTTGCCGCAATCAAGTCAGGATACATATAGGGCATAACAATAAAGCCCTCCGCCGCCAACTGTTCCGTTGCTTTTATTGTTTTNNAATAGGCAGGTCGATTTCATCCACCAGAATTTTTATGAACTCCTTTGTGATAAGTCCTTTATTGCTGCCAATCGGGGCGTCGAGCGGCATAATTGCCGCAGCTCCCGCCGAAGCCAGACTTCTTGCCGCAATTAAATCCGGGTACATATAAGGCATAACGATAAAGCCTTCCTTTGCCAATTGCTCCGTCGCCTTTATCGTTTCATAATTATCCGGCAGCAGGTATTTGGAATCATGGATTACTTCAACCTTTACAAAGTCACCGCAGCCAAGCTCTCTTGCAAGCCTTGCGATGCGCACTGCTTCTTTCGCATTCCTTGCTCCCGATGTATTCGGCAGCAGAGTTATCCCTGCCGGAAAATAGTCAAGAATGTTTTCTTTCCCCCCTGCATTGGCACGCCGTAACGCAAGCGTCGCCATTTCCACGCCGCCTTCTTCAATAACGACTTTCGTCATCTCCAATGAAAATTTCCCCGAACCTAAAATAAAACGGGAATGAAATTCTTTTGTACCGATTCGCAATATATCTTTTTTCAACCTTATACTTCCTCCTCTCCCGTCAAAAGTCTTAGTACCATATTTGCCTGATGACCTGCGCATACGATAACCCTCGGAGCCATAAATCCAATCCCTTCCTCTGCCGGCGCTGCAGAATCACCGCATAGGTACAAATTCCTGAACTTACGTTTTGTCCGGATCTTATTTGCACTGCCTAATCCGTTCATTCCGGAAGCCGCCACAATTTTTTTTCTGCCTTCTTCCAGCAGGGCATTCACCAGCAATGCTTTATTCTCCGCATTGTCAAACGCCTCACATATAATGGGGTATCCCTCAAAAACCTCCGCCGCATTTTCTTCCGTTATTTTCAACGCATGGGTTTCTATCCTGATATACGGATTAATCAACTCGATCTGTTTTTTCAGGGCATCGGTCTTGTACATACCCAAATGTGCCGTATTGTAGTGCTGTCTGTTCAAATTCCCCGGCTCTACTTTATCAAAATCCACGAGCAGAAGATTTCCCACCCCGACTCTGGCAAGCATGACGGCAATATTGGAACCAAGTCCGCCAAGACCCGCCACGGCAACTTTTCCGTTTGACAATTTGTCCTGAATCCCCGGAACATTCCGGGAAACAATCTCATCATAACGTTTCTCTTTTTGCATCATATCTCATCCTCCGCCGACAAAGCTGACAATTTCAAGTTTGTCACTGTCGGCAAGCTTCTCTTCATGGAAAAGCGTTTTAGGTACAATACCGCCGTTTTTCTCAACCGCAACCTTTTGTGTGTCGTATCCTTCTTTCTGCAAAAACTCCTGAAGTGATATTTCATCCGTTAAGATTATCTGCTGTCCGTTCACATACATCGTAACACCGCCTTTTTATTGTTTGGTCTGTTTGTAAAATGATATCATGAAATCCTTTCATGAATCCTTTTGTATCTCTTTTACTGTATCATCCATTTATGTAAAGGATACTTTCTCGCCTTTTAATATCTTATTTGTCGTCCTGACCGCACACATCTTACCGCACATTGTACAAGTTTCTTCATTTTCCGGCACAGAGGATTCCCGGTACTCTCTCGCTTTCTTTTCGTCAATCGCCAGTTCCAGCATTTGATCCCAGTCCAGATTCGCGCGTGCGGTACTCATCTTTCTGTCCCAGTCCCTTGCACCTTTCAAGCCTTTTGCAACATCCGCGGCATGAGCGGCAATTCTTGCCGCAATCAATCCTTCTTTCATATCGGAAAGGTCGGGCAGCCTCAAGTGTTCCGCCGGAGTGACATAGCACAGAAAATCCGCTCCGTTGGAAGCGGCAACCGCTCCGCCGATTGCACTTGTGATATGGTCATAACCCGGTGCAATATCGGTAACAAGCGGTCCGAGGACATAAAACGGCGCACCGTGGCAAAGCTTTTTCTCAAGCAGCATATTAGCGGCGATTTCATTCAGCGCCATATGTCCGGGACCCTCAATCATAACCTGTACATTCCTCTCCCACGCCCTCTTAGTCAATTCACCAAGCGTAATCAATTCCTCTATCTGCACGGCGTCGGTTGCATCGTCTATACAGCCGGGACGGCAGGCATCTCCCAAACTCAATGTCACATCATACTTCTCCGCAATCTCCAGTATCCGGTCGAAGTGTTCATAAAACGGATTTTCATTTCCGGTCATCTCCATCCAGCCGAATAAAAGAGAACCTCCGCGGGATACAATGTTGGTCAGTCTTTGGTTCTTCCGGAAACGTTCCACCGTTCTGCGGTTGATTCCCGAATGAATTGTCATAAAGTCAACGCCGTCAATTGCATGGGCTTCAAATACTTCGATAAATTTTTCGGACGGAATGGCAGTCAAATCCACATCAAAATATCCTACCGCATCATACATGGGTACGGTCCCAATCATAGCGGACGACATATCAATCAGTTTTTTTCTGAACTCACGCGTTTTTCCAAAACAGCTTAAATCCATAATGGCGTCTGCCCCCAGATCTATCGCAAGCCGCACTTTCTCAAACTCCGCCGCGGTATCGGCACAGTCCTTTGATATCCCCAAGTTTACATTGACTTTCGTTTTCATCCCCGTACCGACTGCCGCGGGATGAAGGGACTTGTGATTCTTATTCGCACAAATTGCGATTTTTCCTTCTGCAACAAGCCGAATCAGCTCATCTTGTCCGATTGGTTCATTTTTTAATACCGCCTCCATCTCTTTTGTCAGAATCCCTTTTCTGGCGGCGTCCATTTGTGTTGTAAACGATTGTTCCATATTCTTTCCCTCCGTTTTCATATTCCTGTGCCGGCTGCTTGCCGGCCGCAGTTCGCAGGTGCGCTGCTTTGTCCTTGTATCGAAAAGCAGGATATACCATAAGGCATATCCTGCTGACATAATCAGTTTCATTCCCTACGTTGGCATTATCCAAATCAGGTACGGTCGAAGCATTTTTGCTTCCTCTCAGCCTGCGCACACAAGCTCCCTTATTTGTTCGGTGTATTCAATTTTACTTTCTTCTCAATCATACACTATTTTGAAAATGATGTAAAGAATAATTTCATTTGCTTCTCCTCTTACTCATCTTCTCCTAAAAAACGGTCCATTTCCATGAATGTATCCAAATCACTGCAATATTGAATCCCTTCTTTTGCATCCTTGATTGCCTCAATGATTGCCTCTTCAATTTTTTCATTTTCATACATGTAAAGCTGCAAAACCAAACCAAGATTCATGCCGCTCACCAGATGAACCCTGCGGTCATTTAAGAAACGCATCATGTCATTGTTGATTCTTCCGCCGAGAAGGTCCGTCAGAATAATAATTTCATCGTCTGCTGAAAAAGAATCCATTGCTTTTTGGATTTTGTCAATTAATGTTTTATCACCGTCCACATGCCCGCTGAACCAAAGCGTCCTGCGCTCCATAATCATTTCTGCGGCGGCGGCGATCCCTTCCGCTATATTTGCATGTCCTGCCAATATTATATATCTCATAAATCTCCATTCCTTCCCATGTTTTTTACGCATAAATATTCGACATCTGTACGCAAGCACAAACTCTGACAATACTTTATTATTAACATCCGGCGAAAGAATTAATCATGATAACCGATGGCTTAAAATACCATACGATTCTCCTTTATAATACAATAATCTACTAAGCAATCTTATTTGTCAATAGAAAATCAAAGATCATTTCGGAAAAAACCGAATCATTCTATAGGAATGTCCGATAATCAGGAACATCCGATTCATTGATTTTACCGGTAAATTGTTCATAATGTCCTCTTCCCATAATAAAATGAGCGGCAGCAATTTTGCATACCACTCATTTATTAATTGTAAGAACGATAAAAATTTTTCGTTTCTGTTACCGATTACTCTCTTTCTTCTTATTGACTTTTTATTTGCAGGCTATTTTTTAATCGATTCCTATCCCTTCCGTTCTTCCGAAATTTCTCAGCATCTTAATCTTCTCTCTGGCAATAACCGCTTTCCACCAGTTCTCGGATATTGCAAACGCTTTAGGATATCTCTCATTATTGTCAAACCAACTCCAATTAATACCCCAGACATCATTTTCAAGACGGGTTTCTATTGTCCAATCCAGTTCCTTATCCATAATTTCTTTATTCTCATTGTAAAATTCACTGTCCGGAGATGTAATAAAAAGCGACGGTTTTTTACAGTGAAATGCCCATTTGTCCATATCCCGCTCAATCGCCTTATTCACAACTTTTTTTGCGGCATCAGATATCCGTTGAAAATCAAACTCACTTTCTAAATGANNCCATTTCACCATATTCATCAATTCCTGACAATTCATCAATGGTTCTTTGGGTAATGGAACATGCTTTTTTATAAAGAAGAGAGGCTCTGTCGGCATATCTCAATAAAAATGCTGCCAGCTCCAGTGACACCCCAACGCTTTCCACCATATTGTCTTTAGGGCTGTATGACCACCAAGGGGCATGAGGATAGTCATTATTGGACGGAACGTTAAACAACCAACCGTTTTCTGTGGCGTGTTCCCCGAATTCCAGATACTTAAATATCCCTTTCATAATAGGATGATTCTTGTCCTCAAACCCAATTTCATCTAATATCGTTATGGCATAGTTCGTAGTGTACGGCGTCGACTCCGGATTCCAGCTATCCGGTTCTAAAGCATTCCCAAAGCCGCCGTCTTTATTCTGATACATTGATAACGTATGAAGAACCGCCTCCGCACTGCCGTTTTCAAATTGATACTGCCATAATGCGATTTCCATTTGTCTTCCGTTTCGGTAAATCCATAAACGAACTTCGTCAAAATCCTTCTTTGTAAACAATTTCATTGTGTAATGCCTCCCTTTTCATCTGATAATGATAAGTATACCAAATCAATAGGCGTCCGTATTGTAAAAAACGGACATGTCTTTTATATAATCGTTCGGCGTCGAATTAAAAAAAGTCCTGAAATCGCGGTATAAATGTGATTGGTCAAAAAATCCGGCATTCGCGGCAATCCGGGCAAGATTCGGGGAAGTATCCTGCAATAACCATAAGACATGATTAATTCTTACAATCTGTGAGAGTTTTTTCGGGGATACTCCTAACTGACCTAAAAACAACCGCCTCATATGTTTTTCACTATAATGGTACTCATCTGAAAGTTCGTGAGAGGTTACGGCGCCCTTTTGTACGACAATCCGCTTCAATGCGGCGTTCACGTATCCATTGATGCCGTAATTCAAACGCTTCAAGAATATTTCGTTTAACCGCCCGATCAAATCTGCAGCACTTTCCGATTTGATCAGCGTAATTTCCATTTTATGTGCCAATGCTTTATCCATATCCCTCAAATCCAATGAAATATCCGTTAATTCGTTCTGCTCAAAGTTATGGAAACAAAAAAAGCCGCCAACCCGGAATTTCACAAGCAATAATATATCACATGTGTTAATGATACCGCCAACGACTTCTGCTTTTGTATTGGTTCCGCTGAGAAAGACATCTATCCTNNTGCCGTTATTTACAATAGCACTTAAGACTGCATTCGCCGAAGGGAGAATCGTATATTCCTCCGGCATTGTTTCCGGCGTAGGAAATGTAAGACAGTAATGTGCTATATACGGACGAAGTAAACGATCCGGCAAAATATATGAATAATTTTCATTGCCGCTTATGATTTCCCCCGGATATTTGACCAGGTCAGATTTTGTAATCATAAAACCACCCCAAACAGATGTTTTTTAAAAATAATNNCGTAATTTTTACATAAGACGGTTTATCCGATATTTTTTCCAGACCTTTGTTATATGGTTCACGGACAACTCCGCATTCATTCACAACCGCTGTAATTAACTCATGCGGTGTAATATCAAATACCGGATTATATCGTTTTGCCCCTTCGGGCAATATATGTTCTTTATCCCGCATATCCGTAGTTTCATAAGCTTCTCTTTCCTCAACCGGGATATCCTCTCCCCTTTTCATATCCATATCAATCGCAGCGATCGGCGCACATACATAAAACGGAATCCCGTAATGTTTTGCTAAAATGGCAATCCCCAATGTTCCGATTTTGCTGCAAACATCCCCGTTTGCCGCTATGCGGTCACACCCGACAAAAACCGCTTGAATCCAACCGTTTTTCATCACCTGCGCAGCCATACTGTCACTTATGACTGTAGTATCAATCCCGTTTGATACTAATTCCAATGCGGTAAGGCGCGCTCCCTGCAATAAAGGTCTGGTTTCTGCCGCATATACCTTAAAACGATAACCCTTTTCACGCCCGATATGCAATGGTGCAAGAGCGGTTCCGTATCTTACGGCGGAAAACCTGCCGGCATTGCCATGGGTTAAAATACCGGCACCATCCTTAATTAAATGTAACCCGTTTTCCCCGATAGCTCTGCAAACCTGAATATCGTTGTCTTTTATGTTAATTGCTTCCTTATCGTAATCCATTATATCCTGCGGCATATATTTAATCCCCTTTCAGACGTTATCTTCCAGATTCGACATTTCGTTTGCCCCTTTTAGGATTCCACAAAGCCAATTTTTATCTGTCTTTTCAAACCCGTATTTTTCATTTTTCTGCAATAAATAATCCGACCTCAAGAGGAATCTTAATTGCACCCTCTTTTTTGCGAATCCCCTCCAGATAGTAAAATAAATTCTCATACTCACTCTCCGGAAAATCCGCCGCCGATACCGAAGATGTAATCCAGTCCATCAAATCTTTCGTTTCCGTAATGGACAATGCATTATCATAATCCATTCTTTTTACTTCGGAAAAATATTCACTTAACAATTTCTTTCCGTTTTGAAGATGAAAATCATATGTTTGCGAAAATGCCTGTGTTTCCGGCGAAAAACGTTTTAGTGAATCCTGCAGAAACGGCCGCATTCCTCCGTTTCCATTTGTTGCCGCATAGAATCTGCCGTTCTTTTTCAGCACCCTTTTTACTTCCGATAAGGCCTTTCTTAAATCCGGAACATGATACAGCATATGGTTTGCTATCACCGCATCAAACATTTCGTCTTCTAAAGGTATGCTTTGAATATCAATTTGCATGAACGAAACGTCCCCATGCCCAGAGAATTTACGTCTTACCGTTTCTACCATTCCCTCTGAAAAATCTGAGAACAGGAAACGGCATCCTTTGGGAATGCCGTGAAGCCGTCCCTGCCACTGGTCACCGTTACCGCAGCCCAGTTCCAGTATCCGGCATTCCTCCGGAAATTGATAGTAGGTAAATAACCAGTCCGTAAAATCCTGCTTATTGACACCGTGCTTTTGATAAAGGTTTTTTCTGATTGCTAAATTCTTACCGTTTGCATACTGCCATTCCACGTATTCTTTTGAGTTCATTTCCGTTTACTTTCCGGATTTTGCATCCTTGGCTTTACGGTTTCTCAAGATCAACCATACTACTCCGAGAATCACGATAACCCCGGCTCCGGTAAGGGTTAGAACAAGCATAAGGAAATCATTATCCGTTTCATTTTCCGTATTCTGGTTGTCATCGGCATTGTCGGCAATTACCTCATCATTATCCGCAGAATCGCTGCCGCTTTCATCAGTCAACGCGGTATCGGAATCATTTCCGCCGGCGGCATCACCAATCACCAGGTTATTGGTATGAAGGTCTGCCTTGCCGCTGCTCTGATAGCCTTCTACGCAAAATGCCGTTTCATACATTTTACCAAGCTTCATACCGAGTTTCTCCCATGCTTTCATATGCTCGGATACGGATATTGTTCCTTCTGTTCTCCGGTCAGTACGCACACTCCAAAATTGATCGAATGTCTTTGTGCCTTGTATCGACGGTTGGTTGACGCGTTTTGTCTGATAAATTTCATATGTGCCGCCGTCAATTGTAACGGTTTCTTTTACTGCGGTTTCATTTCCGGGCGGACGCCAGCTTCCCCAACTTTCCACAACATAAAATTCAATCAGCGGATCGACCGTCCATCCATAAACACATAGGTAGGAATTTCCGTCCGGCTCATAATTACAGCCATATTCAATCTGCATATTCCCAAGCTCTTCGTGGGTCTGCGTTGAATCAAACTTTCTTCCCTTCCGGAATAAAATATTATTGGCGTCTGTCCACTCGCATGAAAATGCTCCTCCGGCCTTTAACGTCATACTGCCCTCTCCCGGACCTTCGCCTCTCCAATACTCATAGTCATAACCATCATGTGACCCGATCTTGTTTTCTGTTACGACCTCATCAGCCGCCATTACGGGTAGCGCTATGAGCATACATGAAAAGACGATACTCAGAATACTCATAATTCTTTTCCTTACTTTCATCACTCTCTTCCTCCATTTCTTTTATTTATTATTACTTCTATNNAATCAACCGGAAATTTTATTCTGCATTGTCTGCCTGCAGTAAAATAAATCCTTTCTTATTGATATAACGAGTAGTAATCCGCTTCCATATTCTCCATATAGCGCTGAAACATTGTTTTTGCATCATCCAGCGCATGATTGTAAATATGCTCACCAAGCATGTCCTGAAAAAAGTCAAGTATATTCCCGGAGGCAATCACTCCAAGCTTTTCGTCCCGTTCTTCCTGGAAAAAGAATTGGATTTCTTCTATCATCTTTGCTTTTTCCTCACGGGAAAAGGTTACTGTTTTATTATTCTTCATAGTTTCTGTTATTTCCTTTATTATCCGTGCAATATATTATGCGGGTTGGCAAATCACTTCACAAAGTTTAAATTCATTATATAAATATACTTATCTTTTGTCAATACTTTCTAAGTAAGAATCCACGAAAAACAGGGTGTTTTTAATCTCTGACTTTGTTTTCCTTTTTCCACAGACGGTAAGCTTCTGTCCATGTTTTCACGGAATAGGGTCGTATCGGATCCTTTATTTTATTTGCGTAATTCTCTGTAAACTGCAGGAAAAACATGACATGTTCAAATCCTCTTGTCAATTCCAGTATTTCAATATCCGTCCATACATAAGCATCTTTATATAATCCGGAATTTTTAACTTTACTGACAAACCGGTCAATATCATAGGGAACCCTGCGTTCGGTAACGAGCATTTTCTCTTTTTCGATATCCAATATCGTATATGCGGCACCTGTAATTCCATCCAGCGGCAAACCACAGGAACCGGCATTAATAAAAATTTTATTTTCATACGCCGCATTCCATTGGATATGCGTATGCGCAAAAATATAAATACCGTCGGATATATTATGAATTGCCTTTTGACAATCAGAATCCTTATAAAAATACTCTTTGATATCTTTCAGCAATTGTTCTTTTGCATCTTCTGAATTGCTTTGATTGTTTAATATGCACCTCCGGCTTGAAATTTCCTTATCCCCCATTCCTTCATCCACATCCGACAACTTATGCGTCACATTTACCGGAATACCATTATCCCTAAATATAATATGCTCCGGTAATACCCTTAGATAGTCGTGATTTTCGCTCCTCATTTCCCTATATGTCCAGTAACGGGCTTGAAACTGACCATCCGTCCATGTGCTTTTGTCTTGTCCTGCACATTCTTCAAAGCAAGTGTCTTCATTTCCTTTAATAATAAATTTATTCCCAATGTCTTGTATCATATCAAGAACCTCATTCGGATAAGGAAAACACGGGCAGTAATCTCCGGCAAAAATATAAGCCTCCGCATTTTGCATTTTGGCGTCTTGAAGCACCGCCTCAAAGGCGTCTGCATTTCCATGTATATCCGCTATAATAGCATATCTCAATTATTCTTCCTCCGTATTCTATGTTTTTCTGATTCTGCCATGTAACGTTTCATATATCCGAAAGCTGGAAACTGTTATCCGAAAATAATCCTATATCCTTGATTAATTAAAACGGAGCATTAACTTTTGCAGATAGGCATTGGTTCCCTTTTTTCATCCTTTTGCATGTTTATTTCATTATATATATAAATTTAAAATATAGCAAGTCAAGTGTAACCTCAACATGCTTTTTGTCATATACAACTATTTTTTTTAGTATTTGCTTGTAAAATTCATCTTCATACTCAATACCGCACAGAATCTCGCCAATTACCTTTTCCATTGTTTCCATATGTCTGTGCGGTTTGCCAACGGCACTGATTTGTGCTTTCCTGCTGCTGATCACCGATTTTAATTTGTCGGTTACATTGTCATATGTTCCTTTCATATCATTAAATTCTTTCTTGGATATTTCATCAGAAGTATATAAATCAATCAATTTTCTTTGTTTTTGAATGATCTGTGTCATTTGCAGCTGATAATTACCGATATCTTTATCTGCCGGAGCCATGCTTGTAACGGAACGGATGATCTGCAATAAGTTTTTCTTTATTTTATCTTTGTCATAAGTAAGGCTCCTGCAAATGCGGCTCATAATATAAATAACATCATCGTTCCGAATACTGATTCCCCCGCAGCCGATTTGCTTACCGTCTGCACCGGTATGTGGTTTCCCGTACCGTACGGCTTCCAAACAACGCCACGACTTATATTGGCTTCCGTCTTTTCTGGACTTATATCTTGCCACATAGCTTGCTCCGCAGCAGCCGCATTTTATTTTCCCCGAAAACGGATAACGGTTGCTGAACTTTGTTTTCCCCTCCTGCGAGAGTGAACGGGCATCCAGAATACGGTTGGCTTCTTCAAAAAGCTTCCGCGGAACAATCGGTTCATGATGGTTCTTAATGATAATAAAATCCTCCTGTCCTTTGTTATACTTTTTATCATGGGATAAAAAATCCGGTGTATATGTTTTTTTCTGAACCAAATCCCCGCAATATTTTTCATTCCGGATTATCCTTAAAATCACGGTGTTTTGCCATCCCCCCGCCTGCATTGACTTGATTCCCGCTTCTCTCAGTTCGCGGGCAATGACATGCGTCCCTTTCCCTTCCCGGACAAATTTATGAAAAATCAAACGCACAATCTCGGCACCTTTTTCATTGATATACATTTTTCCGTTACAGACATCATAACCGAGCATACTTCGCCCAAAAACAACCCCTTGTTCCATACGGCGTTTTTGACCCCATTTCACACGCTCGGATATTTTACGGCTTTCCTCCTGAGAGGAGTGCGCTTAAGGAATAAAGTGAAAACCCAACCCGAATCCAGCTAAACCGCTGTAAAAATAATTGTTATAAGACCGCGAATTAATCGCTTGCTTTTTCATGAAACCTACGGTAATATCTCCAGTGGAAACCGGCATAAAAAACGCCGTGGCAGATTGGTTTGCGGGAACAAACCAACCCTGCAACAAGGTGACGTACCACCTCGCGCAACCGTAAAGGCACCACGACTGTTATAATTATACCCATTAATATGTCAAAACACAAGCTGAACGTGTGCGAGGGAATGAAAAACCTTACACACGTTTTATGCTTGGGCTTCCTAAAAATTTTAGGAAAGGCGGCATACAAAATGAATTACTCAGAAACAACAGGCGATTGGGGGGACAAAAATTTTGACTTGGAGGAGATAACAAAGTCAGGGAAAGAAATGCTCCGGCTGATACGTGAATGGCGGCAAAAGCTCGGAACGAAATGCGGATTGCTGGATGATTATCTGGCGGCTGTCCTCAACACCATCGTCGACACTACCGGCGTTTGCATCAGCGCCGAAGAAGGATTTGACAATGAACTCTCCGAATTGCGGGGCATTCTTCGGCAAATCAAGGACAGGAAAGAAAACAAAGTGCGAGAACATCCATTTTACCCGCAAATTCGGAGATACATGGATGTCCATCCGTTTCCGCAGGATTCACTTTATTATGAAACATACTGCGTGGGGCTGTTTCAAGAATATTTTATGTTTGCGCTTCAATACTATATGGACAGATGCCACGGCAAGTTTCAGGCAGAGTTGGAAGCAAATAATGTCTTGCAATTGCGCGAAGCGCTGCTGTTCTCCGATGCTGATATTACAGAAGAAGCGATAGATTATCTCAACAGACTGATTTCACTGACCTTTATGTGGATAACACCATCCGGCGTTTTTATGCAGGGAATGCTTGACCAGATCATGTATTCCCTCTTGGCACGGGATAAACGCAGCGGCAGATATGTATTTCAGCGGGTATTGGACGGCGAGGTGTGAGGTGATTTCTTTGAGGTAATTTTTAAAGAAAATATATCATGATGAGAATAACCCCGCAAGCGCCATGCCTACGGGGTTATTCATGAATCAGTCCGATAAAGTTATAATAAATATCAATCTGTTGTCGGCGGTTCTTGCCCCACTTCCCATTGGGCTGGTGGCAGACAATGCGGGCGATGAAAACACGGACAATTTCAGCGGTAAGTTCTGAAACGTCCGTGTATTTTTTGACCAGATTGAGGAAGTGGTCAATATTCTTTCGTTCATCCTGTTCGGTTTCGATTTGCGCTGTCAACCGGCTTACCGTGTCTTTCAGGCCGGACTGCTCGGACTCGTATTCGGCATACATTTTATCGAACCGTTCATCGGTGAGCCGCCCGGTGGCATTGTCCTCATAAACTTTTTTGATGATGTGGTCGAGTTCGGAAACCCTCTGTTTTGCCCTTGAAAGTTCGGATTTCGCGGTTCGCAGTTCCTGCTCGGTGGTACGTTCACTTATTTTTTCCACCTTCGCCACAAACTCGGCCTCGCGTTCCCGCGCAAATTTTATAACCCGGCGAAGGTCATCCAGCACCAATGGCTCAATCATGTGGCGCGGGGTACAGTGCAGACTGCATTCCCGATGCCCGGTGCGCGAAGACATGTAGGTTTTGCACACATAATACTGGTATTTATTCTTCATATCGCGTTGAATCCGAAGGCGCTGACCGCAGTCGGCGCAAAACAGCAAACCGTTGAGGTATCCCATCTCCCCCATGCTGGTAGCTTTTTTCTTAGTTTTCTCCCGGAGTTTCTGAACGCGCTCCCACGTTGCCTTGTCAATAATGGCCTCATGTGTGTCCTCCGTGATAATCCACTGGTCGCGCTCATTTTGATAAGTACGTTTGGATTTATAAGACTTTTTATAGGTACGCCCGCTGACGGTGTGTCCGATATAATCCATGCGGCCAAGGATTTTTGCCACCATACCCGTCCCCCAATAACCGCATGTGGCACGGGTATTGATGCCGTTTTTCCGCTGGTGAACCGCCGGGGAATCCACGCCGCGCTCGTTTAAAATGGTCTCAATCTGATTCGGTCCAAATCCTTCCATGCACAGCCGGTATATCTCCCGAACCACCTCGGCGGCTTCCTCATCAACAATCCAGTGATATTTATCCTCCGGGTCAATTTTGTAGCCGTAAACCGGAAAGCCGGTGAGGTGCTTGCCGGAAAGTGCCTTGGTACGCATGGAAGCCTTAATTTTCTTGGAGATATCACGGGCATACCACTCGGCCATGATATTTCGGAACGGAGTGAAATCATCCACTCCTTTGCTCGTATCCACGCCGTCATTGACCGCAATCAGACGGATTCCCTGATCGGTAAACTGCTCCATATATAGACCGACACGGAGGTAATCGCGTCCCATCCGGCTCATATCTTTTATCAGGATGGAGGACACGTTGCCCTCATCGACTTCGCCCATCATTTCCTGCCAGCCGGGGCGGTCAAAATTGACACCTGAGTACCCGTCGTCTATAAAAAAGCGGGGATTCCTCAGCCCGGTTTCACGGGCATATCGTGTGAGCAGCTCCCGCTGGTTTGATATGGAATTGCTTTCACCCTGCAAGGCGTCATCCCTGCTGAGGCGGCAGTATAAAGCGGTTATTTTTGCTTCCAGAGAGCATCCCCCCTTCCTTAGAATCAGTAGCATTTTACCTCTTGGCACCCCAAAGTTCAAATCACTTCGGGAGATTCCGCGCTGTTAATGGATGGATGCTTTTTAAATTCCTGTTCGGCATTTTTCATGATAACGCGCTCCAATAATTCATCCAAAGTTTCGGTCGCGTCTTCGCTGGAATAGCTATTTACGATAAATGTTGCATTCTCAATAATTACTTCTCTGGTCATATACATATCACCCCGTTGAAGTCTATTCGCGGAGTGATTGTCCAGATAACCTCACGACTCGTCCTTTTTCGATAATAGGATGCTAAAGTTGCAAGATGAAATCCATTAGTTGATTCATAACGTCTGCCCTTGGCCGTCCGGTACCGATGTCGATCCACGCCATCGGAGGAAGTCCCGCACCGGCATCGAACGAGTTGATCTTATCGATAACCCCCTGCACCGCCGC
>DBDL01000168.1 GCA_002293545.1 Lachnoclostridium sp. UBA933
CATCAAACTACTTCCCCTTTTGTTTTATCCATCTTTGGATAACTCTAAATCGTTTTTTCTTTTTACTTTCAGGCAATCCGGTCAAATCAGGTTCTGCCTTAATCCAACAGCGTGTTAATATTTTCTTTTATTCTATTTTATGGATATTTCATATATTATTTTTGTATTATTCTTTAATATTATGTCGAAATATATCTTGCATTTCTTCCGTGCATATGTTAATCTGGTAAAAAGCAAACTTTCTAAAATATTTCCAGTGTTATATCACTTAATTACTCGTTCGAGTTCCTATTTCAGAATTCTTGCTTTCCAATCCACACAAAGCAGAAAGATGAAATGGGATAACAGGTACAAGCATACATTTCTTCTTTCATCAATGTCAAGGATATCTCAGAAGCCGCAAAAACTCAACGGATTACTTGTCGGAACCGAACGGAATGCCGAACAAGACCAAGGTTCAGGATATTCAATTAAGGGAGAAACGTATGAGGCAAAGAAAAAATTAAAAGACCTAAACCTATGTGATGATTTTATGTTCTTTCAGGTAATGAATGATAAAATGCTTTGCAGAGAACTTGTTGAATTGATTTTCGCGAGAAAGGTTACATCTATTGAAAATTTCAATGAGCATAAAATGAAACCATGGTATGAGGCGAAAGGAATCCGGTTAGACGTATATTTAGAGGGTGATAATAAACTTTATATTTTTGAAATGCAAAACGGGAAAGAAATTCATTTACCTGTGAGAAGCCGGTATTACCAAAGTGTAAATGATCTTACTGTTTTAAAACCGGGAGATGACGTAAGCCGATTGAAGAAAAATTATGTGATATTTATTTGTACTTACCCGATTTTTGATGAAAAACGGCATATCTATCACTTTCGGAATATCTGCGAAGAAGATAAAACATTAGAATTGAACGACAAAACAGAAAAGATATTTGTAAGCACGAAAGGAACCGGGGACGATATCAACGAGGCAATGAGAGAATTTCTTAACTTTGTAGAAACCTCGGACACATCAATGATCCCTAAATCTGATTTTGTGAAACATTTGCAGAAAAAGGTGCGGGAAATCAAGAATAATCCACGAATGGAGGGTGAATATATGACATATGAAATGAAAATGCTGGACAAATTTCATGCAGGAAAAAAGGAAGGCTTCATTGCAGGAAAAAAGGAAGAAAAAGCAGCAATTATAAAGGCAATGTTGAAACGGAATATTTCTGCCGAGGAAATTTCATATATGACGGATATTCCGATTGAGGAAATCGGGGAGGTTTAGCGATGTCTACCATATGATAAATGTGCTGCGTTAAATAGTATCTTTTCCGTATAAGATATAATATTGGCGTGTCTAAAGTTTTACGCAATCAATTATTTTGAGCATACTTTTTCTCTTATTCCATACTGCAACCGCCGTCTGTTAAATACATGACGGCGATTGCAATTTTTATAATGCTCAAAATGTCCATACATTACAACTTTATCACGGCTATCAGACTCAGACTCCTTACGACATGTAATATATTCCAAAGTCATTTATGGCGGNNTGAATTGCTTACTCTGGAATGAATCAAAAGGCGGATTTTTGATGTATAAACCGTAGGGAATTTAATAGAATAATCATTTCCGATTCCCCCTCCCCTACCTATTGGCATCCAATACCCGTTTTCATTCATATATTGAAGCGTATAATCTTTGATATTATTTCCACTTTCACTTATCTTTATATAATTAATAAATCTTTTGTTGTCAAAGTTCAGAGCTAGGAACATTTCGCCGGGGTTATTATCTGACATTTTCCAATAGGTACTGTTGAGTGCATCATGCGCTTTCTTAGGTGAATATTCATCTGATGGATTGCTTTGATTATCACCAAAATAACTGCTTGCAGTGGCAGTCACATTCGTGCGGAATGCCCAGTTTTCCGCTTCACCACAGCACAGAATATTACAAAATGCCATTTTGTGATTCGATTCTGTCATTGCAATAACTGTAACATATCCGTTTATACCGTTACCAACTACATATACTTTCCCATTTTCTTCATATATTTCTGCTATTTCAGGATTACTGCTTATCCATTTTATTTTCTGATTTTCAGCATTGCTCGGAGTAATCGTATACCCTATCTCTAAAAATGGTTCTGATAATAGATTGATTACTGACATAGACGGTGTGATTTGAATACCTTCTACCGGTATGCTTGTGGATTGCGGAGGAGTTGTGGACTGTGTACCGCCTCCGCTTCCAACTGTTATCACGCAATGCGCCGCTTTATTATTGGAGGTTTTAGCAGTAATCGTCGCCGTCCCCTCACTCAATGCCACAACTTGTCCTTTTTCATTTACAATTACTGCCGACGGATTGTCCGACGAAAAAGTTACCGCCTCATCCGCCGCATACTGCGGACTGATTTGATATTGTAATGTAAGGACTTCATGGATGTCTATATTTTTACTCTTCGGTGTCAGTGAAATGCTTTGTGGACTGGAATCTTCCGGCAGACGTATATTTACTTCATCCGGAATTGGTAAATTTCTTAAATATGGATAGGATATATTTTCATCAATTGCCCAGATGGTCTTAAAATTCCAATTTACAAATCCACTTTGCTGAAGCATACCACTGGTCAGCTTGCTATAACGTTTATCGTCAACATTATTTTTTTCACCGTCAAAATAAGAGCTGATTTGATTTATACTTGTCAATGTTGAATACTCACATAACCCATAGCGTGCAGTTCCGTTTAACGTACCGGCAAAATAGGAATGTGTCATATTTACTGGATTTCTAAAAAGACCTCCAACGCTTTCGGCTTCTATATAAGCAAGTGAAAAACAGTTTTCTGCCTTTAATTTATCAGCACCAGTTGGACTTATTCCTCCGGCACTTTCTACCCCTACTATTGACCCTGTACTGTAGCATTCAGAATATATACTGATTCCGCTTGATCTTCCCGAAATACCACCAGCCATACATTTACTTAAGCTTTGATTACTAATACTCCTAGGTTTCACATCACAAATCGCATAACATCGTTTAACATTTGATTCTTGATTTCCAAGCGTGCCAACCAAACCTCCGATTCTTTCCCTTCCTGTCACTGTGATATTACTTGAACAATTCGATATGTTCATAGGACCTGCTGTAATGCCAATCAGTCCACCCGCTGAATTCCCATGAATGTATCCATTCCCTGTTATTGAACAATTAGTAATATCTGAATAATAATGTGCTCGTCCAACCAATCCACCCGAATAATTATGAGTGCTGCTGCCTGACGTTCCTCCGCCATCATAGCCTTCAACTACAGCATTTACAATATGTATATTCTTCAATGTTGCACCCTTTATAGTGGCGAATAATCCATCGTAGCGATTACTATTTTCTTCTGTGCTTCTAATAATTTTTAAATTTTTTATCTTATAATTATTTCCATCATATGTCCCATAAAATGCTTCCTCAAGATCATTTGAATTGCAAATTTCGGGAAAATCTTTATTTTCTAAATCAATATCATTCATTTGTAAATAATAACCTCTTGCATCTAAGTTTACATTTCCTAAATCCTCCGCCGTATATACCTTATATGGATCTTCCTTTGTTCCGGCACCCGTTATAGCTTTTGCTTTGTTAGTTACAAACAAAACTGAAACCAATAATAAGGGTACTGCAAAAAACAACAACTTTCTTTTCAACATTTTTTCTTCCACAATATCCACCTCTTTTTCTTGTATTTTATGGCATCTTATGCCCGTTATTTATTATATATGCAAATATATAACCAGTCAATATATCTACGGTAAACAGGGGAATCGAATGATGAAATGACTAAATATCCAAAAAACCACTTCCCCTTTAAACAACAAATTCTTGTAAAACTATATAAAACATTTATTTTCCATTTTCACCATACAAAAAGCCACAAGCAGTAACTTCCCTACTGCTCATGGCTTATTTTATCTGACGATACTTTTCAAATCAAAGCGCTGTCATTAACGTTTCAAATTAATCAATTCCTCAAGCATCGTATCCGACGTTGTGATAATTCGGGAGTTTGCCTGGAATCCACGCTGTGTCGTAATCATCGTTGTAAATT
The DNA here is from genome assembly GCA_002293545.1 of Lachnoclostridium sp. UBA933. Taxonomy (GTDB): domain Bacteria; phylum Bacillota; class Clostridia; order Lachnospirales; family Lachnospiraceae; genus UBA933. Next base: position 4,106 of record DBDL01000168.1, read on the forward strand.
CCGTTGCCAAATCCACATTTGCCATTTCCAGCGCACCGGGAGAGATGTTTCCGCCTGCCGCCTTGATATCCTCACCGATTCCGTCAAATTCACCGGAGTTCAGCGAAGCCGCAAATAAACTTCCCCCCAACGCTTCCAAACCGGAGGGATTCGCAAAGGTTGCTACGGCAATCTTCCCCAAACTTCTCTTTTCTCCATTGGAATAGGTACCGGTAATCAGACCGTCGTCTGATACTGAAATCCCCTTTAAACTGCCTGCGGCACGACCGGCATAACCTCCTTCCACATCTCCCCAAAATCCTTTTACGGTACTCTTTCCTTTATTATCATACATAGTAATATTTGAAAAATCAATATTAATACCGCTTGCCGGAAATGTATTAACTACTGTATCTTCATATAATGAAAAATTCACAGACGATTCTGTCGCTCCATCTGCACCAACACTTACAAACTGACCCGAAGTGCTGTTGAAGAAAATTTTAGGCGGAACTATCGTAACAGGTTCTACCATTGATATAACACCGGTAGTAGCATCTACTTGAAATGTTCCCTCTCCTGCCTCATATGTATCACCGCCCCATGAAATGGGAGGAAATCCTTCGTCAGCTTCTAACATCCGATATTCAAGTGCTCCCGTCGTAGCGTTTGGTTCCCGCGTAATAAGTATTGATTCATCTGTTGACCCAGAAGTAATATCCGCCAAATACATATTATATGCAGTCAGGCTTCCGTCAGTAGGTGTTGCGGCATCACGCTTTATCTTAAACTTCGCCATATACAATTCACCTAAATTATCATAAAACGGTATCTGAATCGTATGTCCGTCTGCATCCGGCTGCACGTTCGGATCGTTCGGGTCAATTATATGTTTCATTACTGCCTGTGTCGTAGGCTCCGGCGCTATGTTTTCATTCTCCGGAGATCTGACTCTCAGCGGTGACACCTGATTCACAATCGGATTACCGAGTGCGTCCACCTGCCATCCCATTACCGTGGCACCGTTTGTCATGCAATATAAAAGTCCGCTCGGATCAATATTCATATTACCGGCTTTCGTAAAACAAGTCTGTCCGTTGCTTTCTACGATAAAAAAGGCATCCCCGTTTATCATAAGGTCAAGACCGCGGTCGGTTCTCTGGGTCGAGCCGGTTCCTGTCAGGTTTACGGTAACCGATGCCATATCGGTACCAAGACCGATTTGCATTGCGTTTCGTCCGGCGGTTCCGGTAGCGGCATTCGGACCGGAGGCATTTTGTGACGTTTGATAAAATACGTCGGAAAATGTAACGGAACTTGCACGGAATCCCGTTGTGTTTACGTTAGCTATGTTGTTACCGATTACGTCTAATTTTGTCTGATGTACTTTCAATCCGGAAACTCCGGAAAATAATGATCGCATCATAATATTTACCCTCCAAATATATTTGTTATTTTTCGTCTGCGTCTTATCTGGCAGTCAAAGACGCTATGCTTCCCGAAGGGCCAGCATTTAATTGATAATAGCTCCGTCAATATTTGTGAAAACACCCTGTTTCACATCATTTACTGCGGTAACTACCATGTTGCTCTTTACATTTACGATAAAGGCTAAGTTATCTACCATAACAAGCGACTCATTCATTCCTTTTTCTTTGGCTTTTGCCGTCGCATCTTCCAACCGCTCTTTCTGGGAATCGGTTATATTGATATTCCTCGTTTCTAACCGCTCATTTGCATGTTTGGAAAATCTCAGGTTCTCCGTCTGCCGTTCACGGAATATCTCGCCGAAAGATTGAGCCGCCGTAGACTCCACTCCGTTTGACTTAGTCG
>DBDL01000137.1 GCA_002293545.1 Lachnoclostridium sp. UBA933
TGACGGAATCCGGAATACAAGGCGGCGCAGGCGTTACCGTTTCCCCGGTAAATATGGTTGGTTTGCAGAGCACTGCTGCAGGTGCGGGGTTTCGCTTTGCCGGCTTTGCTGGTATTCTGANNAAGATAAGAATGTGATTGTTACAATATTTACAATATGATTTCTGGCGTCACGCGCTTATGCTGGGATTTGGTTTGTGCGCTGCCCGTCTTTGTACAAATCAGAAAGGGGTTTACCGTCAGTCAATGATTCGCGGTAATGATAAAATGTCATCCTATACGAATGAAATCGGGATTGTTATTCCGGCACTGAATCCGGATGAAAAAATGATTCGCTTTGTAAACAGCTTACACAAGTACGGCTTTCGTCATATTATCATCATTGATGACGGAAGTACAAAGGAACATAAGGAATATTTTGATGAAGCCGCCGACCGGTTTCAATGTCATATCCTGCGTCATGCCGTCAACTTTGGAAAGGGCATGGCTATTAAGACTGCCTTTAATTATATTCTGGACAAGCTCTCTGATATCAAGGGAGTGGTCACCGCCGATTGTGACGGTCAGCACACACCGGAAGATACGGTCACTTGCGCCAAACAGACCTATGACCATCCCAACTCGCTTATTTTGGGATGCCGTCAGTTTCAGGATAAGGAAATTCCGTTCCGAAGCCGTTTCGGCAACAAACTGACCTCTCTCGTTATCCGTTTTTTATGCGGTATCCGGGTATCGGACTCGCAAACGGGACTGCGCGGAATGTCACTCTCCCTGATTCGGGAACATTTTGCAAGCACAAAGGGGGAACGTTTTGAATATGAAACAAATATGCTGATTGAAGCGAAAGACTGTTCGATTCCGATGATTGAATTTCCGATTCAAACGATTTATCTGGAAAATAATGAAACATCACATTTTAATCCGTTACTGGATTCCATCCGGATTTATAAGTTATTCGGCAAGTTTTTATTGAGTTCGCTTTCGTCTTTTGTGATTGACATTCTGTTGTTTTATTTGTTTGTAAAAATATTCCGTCCGAAGTTCCCCGACACATATATCTGGACTGCCACCATACTCGCCAGACTGATTTCCTCTGTTTATAATTTTACTGTCAATAAAAATCAGGTATTTCAGAATCAATCGAAATCCCCGCGTGTTTTAATAAAGTATTATGCGCTTTGCATTACACAGATGGTTGTTTCGGCATACGGGGTAAAACAGCGTTTTTCATTGATTAAATTCAATGAGTCGGTGTTGAAATCCTGTCTGGAAATTATTTTGTTTTTGATTAGTTTCCAGATTCAAAGGAGATGGGTTTTTAAAAAGGAAAAGGGGGATGGGTGAAACAGCGGTTTTTCGTCTTTTGAACTGTCAAAGACGGGATTGTAAGCAATCCTCTTAAAATATTCAATCTGTTTCTGGGATAGTAAGCCCTCGTCAAGCCCGATATTAATTCACCCGCAAATAGTCTGCCATTCCAAAAAATACTATAACGCAGCAACAATATCAATCCCGTTCCCATCCGGGTCTTTTATGTTGAAATAACGATAACCCCACGGCAGGTCTTGCGGCGGTTCTTTTATTTCAACGCCTAATTCCCGAATCCGCTTATACTCCGCATCGGCATCCGCAACACGAAACTCAAAACCTTGGCAGACATTGTATGTTTGCGGCCGGAATCCCTCGTCATAATTTAGCGTAATCCAAGTGGTGTTTTCGTTTCTTTCACCAAACCATATTTCAATTCGGTGCGGACCGCCATGCTCCTTGTCATCAACAATATACGCACCCAACACGTTTTTGTAAAAATCGGCAAGCCGCTTTGGATTTGAGGAAACCATGTTGATGCCGGTAAATTTACGGGTAAATCCTGTCGCCTTTGTAAATTCGTCTAATATTTGTTTGCTGTTTTCCAGATAGTTATTCATTGATAATCCCTTCTTTCCATTGATATTTTCAAGATGAGAAACAAACATCCGGCTGGGCAATGAAATTAGATATGGGTTTTTACGAAAAGCATACGGCGTACATCCATACTCGGTTTTTAATGCTCTTGTCATAGCTTCTTGTGATGAAAAACCATATTTTACCGCAATATCAATAAGCCGTTCCTGCGTATCCCTTATGTCAAACGCCGCCCGGCATAATCGGCGGCCGGCAATATACCTTTTTATTGTTATGCCGGCTACTAACCGAAAAAGTCTTGAAAAGTAAAACGGCGAATACCCTGCCTGATTTGCTAAGTCAAATAAAGTAAATTCTTCCGTTATATGATTCTCAATCCAATGCAGTGATTTTTCGATTATTTTACACCACTCCGTCATGTCGTCCCTCCCCTTTCGTCTATCATCCTATCAAAAAAAGAAGAGGAATTTTTGATATCAGTTGCGTAAATATTTTGTTCTGTTAATAAACCGCATAGACTCACTCTCCGTATAACTGCTTTTTTCGTTTCTTATAATCCGGCATCAATGCCGCCATTATCTCATGAAATTTCCTTCCGTGACCCCTTTCAATAAAATGGACGTATTCATGCAGGATAACATATTCTATGGCGGAGTCCGGTTTATCATAAAGCTGCTTGTTCAATATGATGTACCCGCGTTTATAATAACAGACACCCCAGCGGCTTTTATAATTTTTCACGAATATCAGTGGTTTGAACGGAAGCCTGTCTTGAATCAACGAATATATGTTTTCTGCTGTTTGATTGAATTTCTCAATACATAATTTATCGTCATATTGCTTTGTCAATGGATTTTCAGCCGGAGCTTTTTCAAGCTGTTTTTGAATCCAGCCGGTCTTTGTGCGAATGAACTTGTCAATTTCCCTCCGGGATACGCCGGGCGGTGCGGAAACACAAACGGTACCCTCTTTTACACGAAGCACGATGTTCTTCATATTCCGCTTTCTGGTTAATGTATAATTCATGATCCCTATCCCTCAATTCTTTTACTCGCTGATATAATACTCTCCTGCTGCTCTTTCGGCAAATATCCGACATATTCATGCAGGCTTTCTATCAAAATGCTTTCTTGTTCGCGGTAATCGGTAATATCCGCAAGGGTTTCCTGCGGATATTTTTTTATCAATACTGCAATCTCTGTCATGCTCAATGCTTTTAATATATCCTTTATTTCCTTTTTCTTCAACATAGCATCCGCCAGAATATCTTCTAAATCCGCAAAGGAGTGAACACTCGTTTTCATTACATCAATTTTATCCCCAATATTTTCACATTGTTCAATCTGCTCCAGTACCTTACGGTATTGTTCATTTTCCATTTTGTCACCATGTGAAAAAATAATCTTCGGATTTCTTTCGGGAAAGGAGGGGGTAAGGAAAATACGGCGGAGCATGTTCTCTTTGACTGCAAAATTGATTTTACCCGCAATAAGTACCATGCTGTTTTTAATATACAATGCCAGTTTCCGGGAACATGAAAAATATTGGGATAATTCATCGGAAACTTCGTTTATTTTTTTATTTACATCCTCCGGTTTCATTTCAGAAAACAACGAAATCAAATACGCTTTCCCTTCCTCGGTCAGATTCAGATGTTCTATGTCTGTCCCGGCTATGGAACAGCCGGCTGCCGTTATTAATACCCATTCATATATATTGATTACATGTTCTTTGTAATCTGCTAAATATCCGCACAATAAATGGTGAATATCTTCGGCAGGAAAGAAACTGCAAAACAAATTTTCAAAATAAAGCGCATCTAAGTATGAAACAATAAACTCAATGCCCGCCAACCTTGGCATGGGATTAAAGATGGGATAATCTGCGGTAATATGAATTTCATGTGCTTGATAATCCGCATCATAGGATCTGAAAAAACCATTGATCCCATCCACAATCGTTGAGCGGTAAAATACGTTCTGCGTTTTGACAAGGTTTTCCTGTATCGTTTCATGGACGGATTTGGCTTTCAAAATCATGGTATCTATCATCTTACGTCCTTTTCGATAGAGATCATCGATTGGTTCATTTTGCAGAAAGGCAACGGCGTCTTCCGGGCTTATACAGGATTTCAGACAGATACCGATTGTAAAAAAATTCGATGCCATAATACTTTGCGCTTTTTCTACCTGAATGGAACTGCTTTCTCCGGAAGTAAAACGAGTTGTTTTGTATGATAAAAGCCGGATACTTTCATATTGAATCCGTTCGATATCGGTATCACTCAACAATCCTTTCCTACGGGCTTGTTCAAGCAATGATTGAAAATAATGCTCGCTGTTTAATTTTTCATGTTCAAGGATACGGACCTTTTCAATATGGTTATTCATCCTCATCCTCCCAAAGCTCATCATTCTCAGAATAGTCAAAATCATATCCCATACGGAGATTTTTTGCCATCCGGTATAATTCACGGCCTGAGAGTAAATCCAAAGACCCCTGGCAGATACCGTCAAAGGAGGTTTTCATAAATTTGATGAGTTCATCGTCACTGATTAAGTCCATCGTTTCATTTTTATAATAATAAAATATTTCAACCAGCTCATGAAGCGTCTTTGAATAATTGTGCATGGAAAGATACGGGGAATCACAAAATACTTTCATGATTTTGTCAATGACTCCCCCGCCAAATTCAATCCGTCCGTTGGCATTTAATGCATGTGAACGGGTTTTCACTAAATCCTTTGCTTGTGATTCTGTCAGAGTAAGTCCGAACTGCTTTGTATAATTGTTGCACTCCATGACTTCATTTACCGCTTGTTTTTGAATAAGTCCTGATGAAAATGAAATAAGATGAAAGCCCAAGAAACCACACCCCCGTTATACCAAGGTATAAACCGGATACAATACCCGCTTATTTTTACCTTGAAAATCTCTGTTCCCGTATGCGTAATATTATTATAACACTAAAATATTTCGTGTCAAATCAAATATCCCATCACCTTATTTTTTGAAGCATATCATAATAATCTTTCGTCCTTTTATAATATGCGGTATCCCTTGAAAGCAGGGATACTACTACCGGGGTGCCCTTTCGGTTCACTTCTTTCCCAATCAGCAAATAATACCCCATATGAAGCCATGCTGCCTTTATCGCAGGAAACTGGTCGATATGGCACATACAAAGTATTTTTCCGCTTTCTGATACTGCCTCCGATAAATGATAAAACACTTGTATGATTGTTTCACTATAATTTGCGGAAAACGGTACCTCCGTAACAATCGCATCAACCGGTTTCTCAAGGATATCTGCTTCCCTTGAATCGCATATATAATGCTTGTCCGAATATATTCTCAGTCCGGGCTCCAACGTTCTGTCAATATCAATACTAATCCGGTACAAGGTGTTGTTTATATCTCTTGCCGCGTGAATAATACCGCCGCCTCCGGCAAATGGATCGAGTAATTTCTTAATCCTATATGGTTCCGCCAAATTCACCATCAACCGTGCATCTTCCAAAGGCAATCCTCTCCGCCCTGCCTCGCTTCCGTCACCGCGGTATCCCCTGACATATTTAACAGTATTATCACTTTGATAAATAGCAAATACACGGTTATGTGATGATTTCTCCTTGTATTCTTCCTCACTTTGCAAATAAAAGTGAATAATATTGAATTTAAGTCCTTTCCATATGAGCGGATTCATGCTCTTTATATCATCTGCAATATCTGGATTTTGCAATGTAAAATCCAGCATATAAAATTTGTTGCAGTACCCTGTCGTTCTTAGAATCTGCTTCAGCCGGTGATTACAATTCTTTTTTATAAAAAACGAAAACAAGCCTTTTACATCTCCTAAAGGTCCGTTTTGTATGAATATTCCGTCTGCCTCTGATAAAACAGTTGACATCTCTAAAACAGCTAATTGCTTTGCTTTATTTCGCGATGTTCTCATTTGACAAATTAAAACATCATACTTATCCGCGTATAAATGCAAATTCTGCTTTGTTATCCCAATATAATTCATGGTTTCACTTCCGAATATTGATTGGTAACGTTCTTTTGGTTCATTTTCTCATGAAAACCTACTTCTGTCAATTAATTTGCATATTGTAAAAGCACCCGCAAATCTTTTTGATTTACAGGTGCTTAGGGGGATGTCAAGACTTAGAATTAGTTTATTTTTTCTGCTAAAAGAAGATTTCTTGTCTTTTTTGCCACTTTGCTCGTAACTTTTATTTTCTTTGATTTTTGATATTTTTGTACTGCTTTTTTGGTAATCTTTCCAAACTCGCCATCAATTTTTACTTCTTTATATCCTAAATGAGATAACTCCCATTGGAGCCATTTTACCGATGTACCGGTGCTGCCTTTTTTAATATCTTTGGTTGGCACTTTATATGGATTTTTTGCTTTTTTCTTTGTTGTTTTTGCTTTTGCTGCTGTTTTTGCTGCTGTTTTTGCCGCTGTATTCTTTGAGGTTGTGCTTTTGGCTGTTTTACTGTCCTTTGCTTTACTTTTTTCAGTCTTGGTTTTTACTGTCACGGCGCTTCCGTTTCCCATCGCAATTACCGTATGTCCGTTCCCTACAAGAATATCACCTTTTTTAAGGTTTTTATCTGTTGTCAGATATTTGCTTTGCGTAAATTTTTTAAACTTATCTGTTGCCATAATTACCGCAACCATATTTCCGGTATAAATATCCTTTGATACGCCGATACCGGCGGCGTTTATACATACTGCCACCAATGCCGAACAATCTGTTTCNNTGGAGGCGACCTTTGATATATCAAACTTTTTCTTTTTTGCCTTTGTAAAAAGTGTCGTACGCTGATTCTGATCATAACCTATTTTACTATTATTGCATGCTTGTTTCATTGCTTTGGCAATGAGGTTGGCATCTGCTGTTTTCTTTGCTCTTAAAACCGTATGCCAAGGTTTACTGTACCAATCTCTTATATATACTTCCTTGCCCGNNACCGCCAACTGCTTTTCCATGCTCGTCAATTGATGCACTTCCTAATTTCACCATGTTGAATTCTCCTTTTCTTACTAAATTTATTACATGATATTAATACACAAATTATGAATCTTCTATGATTATTTCTTAGGGTGTTTTCTTTTTCGTACTTTTTTTCTGAGATTGCTTTTGGTGGGTGTTTTTCTTGTGACTCGTTTTCTTCTGTGAATCTTTCTTTGAAGTCGCTTTTTTCTGTGAATCTTTCTTCGGAGTTGCTTTCTTCTGCGAATCTTTCTTTGGAGTTGCTTTCTTCTGCGAATCTTTCTTCGGGGTTGCTTTCTTTTGATTTATTTTCTTTTTTTTCTTCTTCTGTTCTCTTCTTTCCGAATCTTCATCTTCTAAATCTTCATCCTCTAAATCTTCATCCTCTGAATCCTCGTCCTCCGAATCTTCGTCCTCTAAATCCTCATCTTCTGAATCTTCATCTTCCGAATCTTCGTCCTCTGAATCTTCGTCCTCTGAATCTTCGTCCTCTGAATCTTCGTCCTCTGAATCTTCGTCCCCCATGTTTTCTTCTTCTTGATCAATCAAATCCTCTGCTACTACCAATCCTTTTGTTAAAATACTTGGTACTGCATACCCGCATTCAACTAAATTTTCTAATATACTGCGAGCTTCATTAATCATAAGGCAAGCCAATGTAAACCATCCGATTGTCAGCAAAAAATCCAGTTGTATATGCAATACTTCATTTCCTAATTTTACAAACACGATAGAAATTAGAAATGCTACGGCAACAATAACCCAAGAACCTAGTTTTTTAACGATTCCTTTTAGTCCTGCATCGGAGCTTTCCACCTTTTTCAAACGTGCTTTGTAACACCCTGTCAACCAATCAATCAGATTCAAAACCAGATAAGCAACAAAAATATACCAGTGTACACCAAGTATGGAGGTTAAAATTGTTATAACTCCCCCAATTATTAAATTATATTTATCAACTATACTTGCCATTTTCTTACCCCCCGGTTTTGTCTGTCTTTATGCAATGGTTTCAAGAATAATGTGATTTCCTGATTCACTACGAATTTACTTTTTATTCCAGTACGTCCAATATTAATATATGCGATTTTATTTGACTTGTCACTAGGGTGTGTCTAAAAACTGCTTTCTGTCAAATGAAAGAGTATTAATAAAAACGTAACAACAAAAAAATGTCCGCCATATAATGAACATAGATATCCAAAAGCATTGGTGACAGAGAGGATGTATATGAATTGAAAACAATTGTTATTGACGCCGGTCACGGCGGTCATGATTTAGGTGCCATTATGGGGGACCGTGCTGAAAAAGATGATAATTTAAGACTTGCGCTGGCAGTACAGAAAAGGCTGCGGGACAAGGGACAGCGGGTGATCATGACCCGAAGTACCGATGTCTTTATTCCATTAGAAGAAAGAAGTGCTATTTCTAACCGTAATCAAGCGGATCTATTTGTTTCTCTCCATAGAAATGCCAATACAAGCCGTTTGGCAAATGGAATCGAAACATTTGTTCAAAACAATTCCCCGTCGGTTAATACCGTATATGCGGCGAATGTACAGAATGAACTTGTAAAAGCAGGTGCACAAACTAATCGGGGAGTGAGTCAGGAGAATTTTTCTGTTTTAAGAAATACGAATGCTCCGGCTATGCTCGTTGAATCGGGGTTTATTTCTAACTCTCGCGATAATCAGCTTTTTGATCAAAACTTTGAGGCTTATGCCGACGCCATCACGCGCGGTATTTTAAAATCATTGGGGGAATCTGGAGGCACTTCGCCCGGCACATATCCCGGCAGACCGCTTCGCTTAGGTTCTTCCGGCAATGCTGTCTATANNCTAGACATATTTAAACAAAATGGCAAATACGTACCCCTCGATACCTAAAATAAATGCGGACGGTCGTTTCGGTCCGGCAACGGTAAATGCGGTAATTGCCGCTCAAATTGCCCTTGGATTAACGGCGGATGGTATTGTTGGTCCGATGACATGGAATGGCGTTGTGAGATAGATACCCGGAATTTTCATATCTATACTCCATCATGAAAAACTTCCCATCGAATCCCATCCGGATCTTCAAAAAAAACAGCATAATAATCCGGACTGAGTTTTGTATATACCCTCGGTTCATTATGAAGGATATTGACACCCAAACATTTGATTTTATCAAAAATCTCGTCTACCGCATTTCTGCTGTCGGCACGAAATGCCATATGCTGCAATGCACCCGGCTTTCTGGAATCAACGTTTTCCTTTTTAAATTCGGATTTAGGCGAGCATATTCCAAAATCAAAACCGTCACTTAGATATTCAATCACTTTCATATCCGCATAGTCCAAATATCCTTTATACTTTTTGGCAATATCATATCCCAGTGCAGACATGAGGCTGTCATAAAATTCCTCGGAATGATCGATATCTTTTACCGTTATTTGTGTATGATGTATTCTATATTTCATAATTTTTTCCAAAGACAAAATGCCTTTATCTCAAACAAAGATACCTCCGTATCCTGTTTGATTTCCTCCCTTACATAGATTCATAGATAAAGTACACGGCAGCCGGCAATGCCGGGGGATGCGCATACATTTATGGTTTATTATACATATTATCTCCTAAGATTTCAATAACTCTATACAAAAAATACTCTTTTGATTTTTTATTCTTTTCATTTTAATCCCCATTCTTGCNNCTTGCGCACGTACTTTGCGCATAAAAGTGTGAAACGTATTTTGTTTCACACTATATCACCATACATTGACAAATGATTTTTTTTCTGCTAACATAATGCATATAACAACATGAAGAAAAGAGGTAGATGCCATTCGGCTTCGCTTGATATTACATAATCAGTAATATAAGCGAAGCGCGGAAAAGATAGAGAAAACACGTAATGAAACATGAGAATGGAAGCCACTTACCTTGGCTTGTTCTTGTTGAAGATTTATGTTTTCTATCATTCCGCTTTTATATGCATCTTATTTTCTTATGGCTGCGGAATGATATCCGCAGCCTTTTTCACTTTATGGGAAAGTTCTCAATTGCGGAGCAAATTCTGCGAAGCGGAACTTTAGAGCACTGCGGTTCTCAGTCAACGCTTTTTCATGCTGTCACAAAAAAGGAGGAATTTTATGTTTACCAAACAAATGGCACAATTGAAGAAACCGGAGCTTAATGCTTCATATATGGATGACTTGTACCATGCTCTATGGAATGACGAGCACATTTCAAAAGGTATGCTGGAAGCACACTTGAATCCTGATTGGGATGCCGCATCACGCAGCCATGCATTTCTTGACAAATCTGTAAATTGGATTGCCGAACTTGCCCCGCCGCCGCATTATACCAAACTGCTTGATTTAGGCTGTGGTCCCGGATTATATGCCGAGCGGTTTGCACAGGCAGGATATGCTGTTACCGGGGTGGATTATTCAAAACGTTCGATTGCCTATGCAAAAGAACAGACGGCACTGAATCATAGCGGTATCCATTATTCTTATCAAAATTATCTGACAATTGATTACACACAAAAGTTTGATATGATTACCTTGATCTATTGTGATTACGCACCGTTGCCAATTTCCGACCGGCTAACGCTGATTCAAAAAGTGTATCAGGCATTAAAACCGGGCGGAAAATTTATTTTTGATGTATTTACCCCGAAAATGCGGAAACAAGAAAACCGTTCGTGGCAATACTGTGAAAACGGAGGGTTCTATAGTGAAAAACCGTATCTTCTTCTTGAAGCAGTATATCAATATAATGATGATGACAAGACCGAACTATCTCAATATATTGTAATAACCGAGGACGATATAAAATGCTATATGGTGCGTCAGCATTTTTTTACAAAAGAATCACTGATATCAGAAATGGAGCCTGCGGGATTCCATAAATTTGAGTTTTACGGTGATATTGCAGGCAAAAACTTTTCTGATACCGGGGAAACGATTTGCGGAGTTTTTACCAAATCCTAAATCTATTGACAACTTCCGGCTTACTGTGTTATCTTTAAATAGCGGGATTCATTTGTCTGATTATCCCGTAAATACAAATATAAGTGAGGTATTCCGATGCAATTTACGATTTTGGCTATATAGCGAGGCAAATTCATAAGTTTATTTATGTATTGACCATATTTGATACCCCATATGGTTTATTTGCTGTAACAGAAAGTCAGAATCATTATAATTGGAGGAATATCCTATGCGATACCAGATTTCACATGGTGCGGTACGTTTTGCTGCCGATACCATTTTAGAAGATATTAATTTTGAAATTCGTGACACAGAAAAAATTGCCGTCGTCGGTCGGAATGGATGCGGTAAGACAACTTTGCTGAAACTGATTGCAGGCGAGGTCGATTTATCCAAACGGGACAGTGACGCACATATTTTCATTGCCAAAACAGGAAACCCGATAATTGGTTATTTGAAGCAAATGGCTTTTGAGGATGACCAGATTACCCTGGAAGCGGAAATCCGAAAGGCTTTTATTCCTATTCTGACATTACAAAAAGAAATGGATCGTCTTTTATTGCAGCTTGAACAAAATGCGACCGATGCTTTGATTCAGAAATATACCAATCTCCAAGAGAAATTCTTATGGCTGGGAGGATATGAATACGAACGGGAATATGAAATTATTTTAAAGCAATTCGGTTTTCTGCCAAAGGATTTTGATAAAAAGCTGTCCGAATTCTCCGGCGGACAACAGACAAAGATTGCTTTTGCCAAACTGCTTCTCAGCAAACCGGATATCCTTCTTTTGGATGAGCCTACCAATCACCTGGATATATCCACTGTGGAATGGCTGGAGGGTTATCTGAAATCATACAACCGGGCTGTGGTTATCGTTTCGCATGACCGGATGTTTCTGGATAAAACGGCAGATGTGGTATATGAGATTGAGTATGGTACTGCCGTCCGTTATTCCGGAAATTATTCTGCATTTGTAACGCAAAAACGCGCGAATTGGGATAAACAGCTAAAAGATTATACACTGCAGAAAAAAGAAATAGAACGTTTGAATCAGTTGATTGAAAAATTCAAGCACCATCCGACCAAGGTTTCAATGGCACGCTCCAAACAAAAACAAATCGAGCACATGATTAAAATTGATGCTCCGGACCGTTATGATTTACGCAGTTTTCATGCTGGTTTTTCACCGCAGCGTCAAAGCGGGAAAGAAGTTTTGAATGTAAATCATCTGGCAATCGGATACGTCCGCGTTTTATCTGAATTATCTTTTACGATGACCAGAGGGCAGAAACTGGCAGTTATCGGAGAAAACGGAATCGGCAAATCGACCCTGCTAAAAACTCTGGTTGGTGCTGTTTCTTCTCTTGGCGGTTCATATCAGCATGGCTTCCAAGTCGATATCGGCTATTTTGATCAACAGATTGCACAATACACCAGCGACAAATCGGTACTGGATGAATTTTGGGGCACTTTCCCTCATCTGACGGAAACCGAGATACGAACAGCCTTAGGTTCTTTTCTTTTTACCCAGGATGATGTTTTTAAGAAGGTATCCATGTTGTCCGGCGGTGAACGGGCAAGACTTACCCTTGCCAAGATTATCAAGCGCCGTCCGAACTTTCTTATATTGGATGAACCTACCAACCATATGGATATTGTCGGCAAGGAAACCCTGGAAAATATGCTTTCGGCATATACCGGCACACTTCTGTTTGTATCACATGATCGGTATTTTGTCCGGCAGGTTGCAGATTCTCTGTTGGTTTTTGAGCCGGGACAGGTGATTCTGTATCCCTATTCTTATGCACAATATTCAGAGGAACGTGATAAAAACAGGGAAACCGATATCACGGGATTGCCCGCTTCTTGGCAAAGACCGAAAACGTAGCAGGTTTCCCGGAAAGCCGCTTCGAATACTTACGATTCCAAAAAGCAGGCAATAAAAACAGAACGTGAACAGAAACGTCTGGAAGATCGAATTGCTTTATTGGAAAGCGCGCTGCAGGAAAAAAAGGATGAGCTTTTGAATCCGGAATATTCTGCCGATTATGTAAAGCTTACGGAGATTCAAAATACCGTGGATTCTATGGAAAATGAATTGAATGCGCTGATGTATGATTGGAATGAGATTTTGGACACACCCTAAATAAAACTGCACTGACCGTGAAAAGTCAGTGCAGTTCTCATTAACCTTTATTTATGCTATTTCTTCTACTTTTTAAAACATTCCTCTATACTTACGGCAACCGCAACCGTCATACCAACCATGGGATTATTCCCCGCACCGATTAAGCCCATCATTTCCACATGTGCCGGAACGGAAGACGAACCTGCAAATTGGGCATCCGAATGCATACGTCCCATTGTATCGGTCATTCCGTAGGAAGCGGGACCGGCTGCCATATTGTCGGGATGAAGTGTTCTGCCGGTACCGCCGCCGGAAGCGACAGAAAAATACTTCTTATCCTGTTCCATACATTCTTTTTTATACGTACCGGCTACCGGATGCTGGAAACGGGTCGGGTTGGTCGAATTTCCGGTGATGGAAACATCGACACCCTCCTTGTGCATAATAGCGACACCCTCTCTTACATCGTTTGCACCGTAGCAGTTTACTTTTGCACGCAATCCCTCCGAATAGGATTTGCGGAACACCTCTTTGCATTCACCCGAATAGTAATCCATCTCGGTTTCCACAAACGTAAATCCGTTGATTCTGGAAATAATCTGTGCCGCGTCTTTTCCTAATCCGTTTAAAATAACACGCAGCGGCTCTTTCCGCACTTTATTTGCTTTTTCAGCAATCCCGATGGCACCCTCCGCCGCCGCAAATGATTCGTGTCCTGCCAAAAAGGCAAAGCATTTCGTTTTTTCCTCTAACAGCATCTTGCCGAGATTACCGTGTCCCAGACCAACCTTGCGCTGATCGGCTACCGAACCCGGAATACAAAATGCCTGAAGTCCTTCGCCGATTGCCGCTGCCGCATCGGCTGCTTTTTTACAGCCTTTTTTGATTGCAATTGCCGCTCCGACTACATAAGCCCATTTTGCATTTTCAAAACAAATCGGCTGAATTCCTTCCACTTGTTTATATACATCAAGACCGGCATCTTTTGTTATCTTTTCCGCTTCTTCAATGGATGAGATTCCATAGCCGCCTAATACTTCGTTAATTTGATTGATACGTCTTTCATATGATTCAAATAAAGCCATTTTTCGTTACCTCCTATTCTTATTTAAGCTCCTTGTCGGTTCTCGGATCAATTATTTTCACTGCGTCATTTACACGGCCGTATTGTCCGCAAGCTTTTTCATACGCAGTATTCGGGTCATCACCCTTTTTAATGAAATCCGTCATCTTTCCAAGACTCACAAACTGATAACCAATAATCATATCATCCGCATCCAAAGCAATACCGGTTACATAACCTTCCGCCATTTCTAAGTAACGAGGACCTTTTTTCAATGTACCGTACATGGTCCCGACTTGGGAACGCAGTCCCTTTCCTAAATCTTCAAGCCCCGCACCCACCGGAAGACCGTCCTCTGAAAAAGCACTCTGGGTTCTGCCATAAACAATCTGTAAAAATAATTCTCTCATGGCTGTATTGATTGCGTCACATACTAAATCTGTATTTAAAGCTTCCATAACTGTCCGGCCGGGTAAAATCTCCGATGCCATTGCAGCCGAATGCGTCATTCCCGAACAACCGATTGTTTCAATCAAGGCTTCCTGAATAATCCCCTCTTTTACATTCAGTGTCAGCTTGCAGGCTCCCTGCTGAGGTGCACACCATCCAACACCGTGTGTCAGACCGGATATATCTTTGACTTCTTTTGCTTTCACCCACTTTGCTTCTTCCGGAATCGGAGCAGCACCGTGATTTACACCTTGGGCAACCGGGCACATTTCTTCTACTTCGTTAGAATAAATCATAATAACTCCTTTCAAAAATAAATTTATATTTGACTTATATCATATCAAATCCATGTAAAGTCTACAATAAAAACGACCTTTTGTCAAACGGCATCTCATCCGGCTTCACCGTCCCTTTTTACCGTTTATGTCTGATTCCCCGCCTGTAAAGATTGTTCATATGCCTTTTTTACAGCCTGTGCCAACTGGTCGGCACAAGAGGTAGAACGCCGTCCGCACAGGATACCGCTGAGATTTGAATGGATTTGCTCCACCGTAAAACCCTCCACAAGCTTTTGGATAGCACGCAGATTTCCGTTGCAGCCTCCTGTAAACTTAACGTTCCGGACGATATCACCCTCCAGATCAAAAGAAACTTTTGACGAACAAGTGTCCTTTGTCTTAAAACTATATGTCATCCTTTCTTCCTCCTATACTTCGGCAATATATTTTACAGCGGCAGTACCTTTCACTCAGTATCTCTCCACCACTTCATTCTTATTTTTATAAATATTATTCCCTATAATATATCCGCGAACCGATGATAACGGATATATGTGTGTCTTTCGTCCGATTACCGTGCCGGGATTCAGGATGGCACCGCAGCCGACCTCAACGTAATCCCCCAGAACCGCACCGACCTTTTTCCGTTCTGTTTTCAAAGTCCTGCCGTAACATTTGATTTCCACCAATGATTTATCCGACTTTACATTGGAGGTGATCGAACCTGCTCCCATATGTGCTTTATAGCCAAGAACGGAATCCCCGACATAATTATAATGCGGAACCTGTACCTCATCAAATAATATAACATTTTTCAGCTCGGTAGAATTGCCGACAACCGCTCCTTTTCCGACAATCACATTCCCGCGGATAAATGCACAATGGCGGATCTCCGCACCCTCGTCAATGATTGCCGGTCCGGTTATATGCGCACTTGGATAGACATTGGCAGATACGGAAATCCATATATTGTCATCCCTCCGGATGTATTCCGTTTCCGGCAGTTTTTCACCCAATGATATAATAAAGTCTTCGATTTTGTTTAAAACCTCGCAGGGATATACCGTTCCCGTGAAAATATCTTTGGCAATGGTTTTGTTCAAATCCAATAAGCTGTTTGTTTCCAGCTCTTTTATGATTTCCGGCTTGCTTGTCTTTGTTTCCGGTTCTGATACCTTGTTTGGCTCTCCTGTCTTTGCGTCTGATTCTGATATCCTATTTGACGCTTCTGTCTTTGTACCTGACTCTCTCATACTCCCTCCTTTCCGCTCTGATAATACGGCTCAATTGTTTTCAAATAATTGCTTAAACGTATTGTTTCATTTTTATTCCGGGATACACTGACCCATTTGCTCACAAACTCCTGTAATTTCTCCATATACTGCTCCTTGCTGATATTTCCTTCCGCCACACCCTCCAATCCTTTTTCCCAACTGGCGGTCAATGTCGGATCAAGCATGGACGGAATCGAACAATACACGATTCCATATACCAGCTTTCCTTTCAGTGTCGGTGTAATCACTTGTGTTTTGGGATTCAGTTTCATATATGAAATCTTAAATAGTTTTTCCAGAATTCCCGAACGGGTTGCCGAGGTGCCGATTCCGCTTCCTTTCATCTGTTCCCTCAATTCTTCGTCCTCGATAAGATGTCCGGCATTTTCCATCGCTAATATCATGGAACCGGAATGATACCTTTTGGGAGGGGATGTTTCCCCCTCTTTTGTCATCATGTTTTCTACGGAAAGCTCCATTCCCTTTTTCAGCGACAAAAAATCTATGGTCGCCTGAACTTCCGCCTCTTTCTCCGCTTCGGATTCCCGTTCCATGTCCTCTTTATTTTTGATATCTGCTTTATGATCCGCCGCAGATTTACTTTGGTCCGTTTCTCTTTGTTCCTTTTTGCCGAATGAATATTCGGATACCGGCAAGTATCCCTCTACTATAAGTATTTTCTCACTTGCAAAAAAATACTCATTTTTCATTTTTACCGTAACATTTATTTTTTGGTATTCCGCCGCCGGATAAAAGACGGAAAGGAAACGCCGGACGATGACTTCGTACATCTTCAAGGCGGTCGGCGTCAGCGATTTCAGCGCACCCAATCCCTGTCCGGTCGGAATAATCGCATAATGGTCGGTAATCTGTTTATCATTCACATAACGCGTTTTTTCCAGACCTTTGTAGTATTCTTTCTCCAATATTTCTTTTGTAAAATCTGATGTCAAGCCGAATCCGGTTAATCCTCTCAAATTCTTATGTATTTCTTTGGCAACTGCCGCAGACAGCACTCTGGCGTCGGTTCTCGGATAGGTGACCAGCTTTTTTTCATAAAGCTCCTGAATGATTTTCAACGTTTCCTCCGGGCTGATTTTAAATAACTTGGACGCAAGATTCTGTATCTCTGCCAGGTTGAAAAGCAGCGGCGGATTTTTCTTTTCTCTTTTCTTTTGCACACTGTCCACTGTTGCCTTTCGTTCTTCCTCCGGTTTCATCAGCATATCAATCAGTGCCAGTGCCGCCGCTTTTTCTTTCAAACCGTTTTCCTTGTATAAAGCGGGTGTACCAAAATACTTTGAGCCCTCTGCGGCTTTCCACTCCGCCCGGAACCCTTTTTCTTCCCGGCAAAAATCAGCGAGAATACGAAAAAAAGGAGTCTTTACAAAGTCACGGATTTCTCTTTCGCGGGTAACAACCATACCGAGAACACAAGTCATCACACGCCCTACCGCAACAGCGGACCACTTTTTATCCTTACTGTGATTTGTCAGCCAGCTTCCGTATTTCAACGTTAAAACACGGGAGAAATTAATCCCCATCAGGTAATCCTCTTTGGCGCGCAAAAATGCGGAATCCGAAAGGGCATCATACTCGGATATCGGTTTCGCTTCCTTTATCCCCCGTATGATCTCATCTTCCGTTTGGGAGTCAATCCAGACACGAAGCTTCCGTTTTGCTTCCGGAACCTTTGCCTCCTGATCCACCAAACGGTATATGTACTCTCCCTCGCGCCCGGAGTCGGTGCAAACATAAATCGTTCCGACATCCGAACGGTTTAAAAGCCCGCTTACGATATCGTATTGTTTTTTCACACCGGGAATCACTTCATAGATAAAATCCTCCGGCAGAAAAGGAAGTGCCGCCAAAGACCATTTTTTCAGCGCCGGATCATAGCTTTCCGGATAACTCATCGTTATCAGATGACCGACACACCAAGTAATAATCGTGTTTTCGCCTTCCAGATAACCGTTTTTCTGTTTGGCATTTATTTTCAGAACCTTTGCAAATTCTTTTGCAACACTCGTTTTTTCCGCAATAAAAAGACTCTTTGACATAAAACACCTACATTCCTGCGTTTTTTGTTTCGCACCCTAATAAAGCGGATACTTGTCCGTAAGACCTTTTACCAACTCCATTGCTTTCTCTTTGTTTTTACCCGCGTTATCAATCATCAGGGCGATTGCCTCTGCAATCACGTCCATATCTTCCGTATTCATACCTCTTGTCGTTACTGCCGCCGTACCTAAACGGATACCGCTTGTTACAAACGGTGACTGCGGATCATTGGGAATCGTATTTTTATTTGAGGTGATATTTGCCGCATCCAAAAACTTCTCGGCTTCTTTCCCGGTAAGTCCCTTTTTCACCAAGTCCACCAGCATTAAGTGATTATCGGTTCCTCCGGAAACGATATCAATTCCCCGGCTCATTAACCCTTCCGACAAAGCCCCGGCATTATCAATGATTTTTTTCCCGTACTCTGTAAAGCCCGGTTCCAGCGCTTCTTTGAAACAAACTGCCTTTGCCGCAATAACATGCATTAACGGCCCGCCTTGTGTACCCGGAAATACCGATTTATTCAACTTATGCTCCGCCGCAAATTCTTCGGAGGATAAGATCAATCCCCCTCTCGGACCCCGAAGTGTTTTATGTGTCGTCGTTGTCGTCACATGTGCATAGGGAATCGGACTTTCATGTACCCCGGCGGCAACCAGTCCCGCAATATGAGCCATGTCCACCATTAAATAGGCACCTGCGGTATCCGCAATCTCACGGAACCGTTTGAAATCTATCTTTCTTGCATAAGCACTCGCTCCTGCAATAATCAGCTTCGGCTTTTCGTTTTTAACAATCTGCTCTACTTCGTCATAATCAATATATCCGTTGCCGTCCACCCCATAAGGCACCACATGATAGTAACTGCCCGACATATTTACAGGACTGCCGTGCGTCAAATGTCCGCCGTGCGGCAGACCCATGCCGACAATTTTATCTCCCGGTTTTAACAAAGCAAAGTAAACGGCAAGGTTTGCCTGCGCTCCCGAATGCGGCTGAACGTTGGCATAAGTACAGCCGAAAAGCTTTTTCGCACGGCTGATGGCAAGATTCTCAATCACATCCACATATTCACAGCCGCCATAATAACGTTTGCCGGGATAACCCTCCGCATATTTGTTTGTGCAGGTGCTTCCCATCGCTGCCATTACTGCCCTGCTGACAAAATTTTCAGACGCAATCAGCTCAATATGGCTGTTCTGTCTGTTTGTTTCATCTTTCATTGCCGCTGCCACTTCCGCGTCATAATTCAATACTTCATCAAAAGAATACATGTTTTCCCTCCTAAATTGGTTTACCGTATTGATTTTCCAATATCATTTCTTTTATATTTATTTTCAAACTGTATCCAATCAGTCGCGGCATACGCATTTTCCCTCGCTTCTTTTAAATCCTTCCCTTTTGCTGTAACGCCCAGCACACGACCGCCGTTTGTTATAATCTCCCCGCCGTCCCGTTTTGTTCCGGCATGAAAGACATAGTAACCTTCTTTATTTGTAAAGTTTTGCAGACCGGAAATACGCTTTCCCTTTTCGTAGCTTTCCGGATATCCGTCCGACGCAAGAACGACGCAAACCGCTGCATTCTGCTCAAACTCCAGCACGGTTTTATCCAAACTGCCGTTAAGACAAGCGTCAATCACATCTATCATATCATTTTTCATCCGCGGCAAAACTACTTGTGCCTCCGGATCACCGAAACGCGCATTGTATTCCAGCACCTTCGGCCCGTCCTCGGTCAGTATCAATCCGACAAACAGAATCCCCACAAAATCCCTGCCTTCCGCTTTCATGGCATCCATTGTTCTCCGGTAAATATTTTTCTCACAGAATTCCTGGATTTCCTTTGTATAAAAAGGGCTGGGGGAAAATGCTCCCATTCCTCCGGTATTTAATCCCTCGTCATTGTCTTTTGCCCGTTTATGGTCCTGTGCGCTCGTCATCGGTAAAATGTGTGTTCCGTCACAATAACACAATACCGAAACCTCGCGTCCCGTTAAAAATTCTTCTATTACGATATGGCTTCCGGCATCCCCGAATTTATGACCTTGTATCATATCTTCGGCTGCCTTTTTGGCTTCTTCCAAGTGATTACAAATCAAAACCCCTTTTCCCAATGCCAATCCGTCTGCTTTTACCACAACCGGCATACGGCATGTTTCCAAATAGGCAAATGCTTTTTCTACGGAATCAAAGCTTTCATATCCGCCTGTCGGAATATGGTACTTTTTCATTAAGTCCTTGGCAAATATCTTCGAGCCCTCAATAATGGCGGCATTTTTCCGCGGTCCGAACACACGAAGACCTCTTTTTTCAAATATGTCCGTGATTCCGGCTACTAACGGGTCGTCCTGTCCGATAACGGTTAAATCAATACTTTTTTTCTCCGCAAAATCCGCCAGTCGTTCCCCCTCCATTACGTCAATGTCAACCAATTCCGCAAACTGCTCAATCCCCGCATTTCCCGGTGCCGCATAAATCTTTGGATTGTGCCTGCTTTTTGCGATACTTGCCGCAATCGCATGTTCTCTTCCTCCGCCTCCTACAATCAGTACGTTCATAACCCCTCCGTTTTCTTTTCTTTATTTTCCCGCACATGGCACCCTATGGTTTAACCGTGTGCGGCATCTGCATGAGAACGCCGAAATACTTTCCCATCCTGAATCTTCAGCCGGCTGTTTGCAATATCATCGACCGCCTCCGGCAGCAATATCCACTCTGCTTCCTGCATAACACGCCGCTGTAAGGATTCCGGGGTGTCCTCCTCTTTCACTTCCACCGCCTTTTGCGAAATAATAGGTCCGGTGTCCGTTCCCTCATCAACAAAATGAACGGTAGCGCCTGTTACTTTATTGCCCCGCTCCAAAACACATTGATGTATTTTTAATCCATAGTACCCGCCGCCGCAAAAGGACGGGATCAGTGACGGATGAACGTTAATAATCCGTCCCGGATACTCTGCAACTAATATTTTGGGCAGAATAATCAAATATCCTGCGAGAATAATCAAATCAATCCGGTATTTCTTCACCGTTTCCAATAAAGCATTGTCAAAATCCGACCGCTCCGCAAAGCTTTTCGGAGAAATCACCTTTGAGGGAATCCCCTCCTTTTCCGCTCTTTCCAGAGCAAAAACATTTTCTTTACTGCTGATTACCAAATCAATGGAGCTGTTCGTAATGATACCCGAACGGATACCGTCAATCAATGCCTGTAAGTTTGTTCCGCCGCCCGAAACAAATACCGCTGTTTTCAATACTGTTCCTCCTAAAAATAATGCCCGCCGGTAAACTTGTTATGAAATCGTAACTCCCTGTTCTCCTGCCGTAATCTCGCCAACGATATAAGGGGTTTCTCCGGCATCCCGAATCGCTCTCATCGTTTTGTCGGCATCCTCCTGCGTAACCGCTGCCATCATCCCGATTCCCATATTGTATGTACGGAACATTTCTTCTTCCGATACCCCGCCGTCCTTGGCAAGCATACCAAAAATCGGAGGGATTACCAGACTGTCTTTGCGAATAATAGCATGTACCCTTTTATTTAACATACGCGGAATATTTTCGTAGAATCCGCCGCCGGTAATATGACTGCATGATTTTATCCGGGCACCGGCATGTTTCACAGAGCGAAGTGCCTTTACATAGATTTTGGTCGGTTTTAACAATGCATCTCCCAGCGTTGTCCCCAGACTGCTGTAGGAACGCTCCAAGCTTTCCCTTCCCATAGAAAATACTTTCCTGACCAGAGAATAGCCGTTACTGTGAAGTCCGGAGGATGCCATGCCAATCAATACGTCACCTGCGACCAGTTCTTCTTCGTCCGTCATATCCTTCCGGTCAACAATACCAACCGAAAAGCCTGCCAAATCATATTCATCCGGCGGATAAAAACCGGGCATCTCCGCTGTTTCGCCGCCGATTAACGCGGCTCCGCACTGTTTGCACCCTTTTGCCACACCGCTGACGATAGTCGCAATTTTCTCCGGTTCATTTTTCCCGCATGCAATATAATCCAGAAAGAAAAGCGGCTCGGCTCCCGAACAGGCAATATCATTAACGCACATTGCCACACAATCAATCCCTATCGTATCATGCTTGTCCAATATAAAAGCCAGTTTTAATTTGGTTCCCACTCCGTCGGTTCCGGATACCAGCACCGGTTCTTCCATTCCGGCAAATTTCTTCAGCGAAAATGCCCCCGAAAAACCACCGACCCCGGACAGTACCTCACCCCGCATCGTTTCAATGATATGCCCTTTCATAAGGGATACCGCTTTATAACCCGCTTCAATATCCACTCCCGCTTTTTTATAATCCATAATCTTTATCCCTCTTTCAAAACCTATGATTTTTATATGACTGATATCTGTCATTTACTGCATTTCCGCATTGTCATTTTCAACGATCGCAATATTGTTGTCCTGTAATACCGCCTCGGCAATATTCGTACAATGATCACCCATTCGTTCAAGATTATGAATGATCTCGACAAATAACAACGTAGCCTTGGGACTGCACTCATGCTTTTTCAAACGCTTCATATGCTTTTTACGGATATCCTTTTCCAGATGATCAATTTCTTTTTCATCCTCCAGAACTTTTTGTGCGATTTCCACATCGCCGTCATTTAAGGCTTTCATGGAATTCATTGTCATTCTCTCCATTAAGTCAAACGCCGTCCGCAGTTCCTTGTCCGCCGTTTCGGAAAACGGAATCTTCTTTTCGGTCAAGGCAATTGCAAATTCCGAAATATTCTTACAATGATCTCCCAACCGCTCAATATCACTTACCACATGCATAAGACCGGCAAGGCGGACGGATTGTTTTTCGGTCAATTCATTTTCGGATAAAATATTGGATAGATAACGAACGGTTGCCCGTTCAATCATATCTACAATATCTTCAAGCTCCGCTACGGTTTCCGCCTTTTTTATATCACGGTTTACCAAACTGATCTTTGAATAGGTCATCATTTCCCTCGTAATGTCCACCATGCGTGTCAGCTCTTTCGTCGCCAGATTCATTGCGATAACCGGCTGCCGGATTAATTTATCATCCAAATAAACAACTCTTTTCGGAGTTGAGCTCTCTTTTCCCGGTATAATCATCTTGACAATCTTGACCATCAGCCATATAAACGGAAGCCATAACAGCATATTTAAAAGGTTGAAAATCGTATGGGCATTGGCAATCTGATGACTGATATCGTTCGGCGGAATCAGGGCAACAAGCTTCGCAAACCATGGCACAAAGAACATAAATACTACGGTTCCTGCAATGTTGAATGTAGAATGCGCCGCCGCTACTCTTTTCGCCGTAATTCCTCCTCCTATCGACGCCAAGATTGCCGTGATCGTCGTACCGATGTTGTCGCCGAATAAGATGGGAAGCGCCTGTTGTAAACTCAGCAGTGTTCCGCCTGAATCTGTTGCCGTTGAGGCAAGCTGCTGTAAAATGGCAATTGTAGCACTGCTGCTTTGCAGTATCAGTGTCATCCCTGTTCCAACAAATACTCCAAGTATGGGAACATCCGCAACGGCGGTAATCCAATTTCTAAAAAGGTCTGAGTTTCCGAGCGGAATCATAGCCTCACTCATTTTATCCAATCCGACAAAAAGCATACCAAATGCAAGAATTACCTGACCAATATACTTGACCTGCTTGTTTTTAATAATAAAAAACAATAAAAACCCGACTGCAACAAACAGCCATGCGTAATCTGATATTTTAAAGGCAACCAACTGCGCCGTGATTGTCGTACCGATATTGGCTCCGAACACAACACTAATCGCCTGCGGCAGCGTCATCAGCTCCGCACTGATCAACCCAATTACAATAACAGTAGTCGCACTGCTGCTTTGGATTAAGGCAGTCACGAGTAAGCCTGCCAGCGCCCCCATAATGGGGTTTCCTGTCAGAACTTCTAAAATTGACCGCATTTTTTCTCCCGCCGCTTTTTGAAGTCCGTCACTCATAAAATTCATACTGAAAATAAAAAGTGCAAGCCCCCCAAACAACATAAAAATCGTCTTCCAATCCATGGTTTCCTCCTAAGTCAACATCCGTAAAATGATATGGTAATTCACCAATTCCTATTCTAGCATTAATTTATTATTATGCCAACTTGTATTTTCTTGAATAAATGACAGCAAAAGCTCTTAACCGTTTACTGCCTTTATGCCTGCTTCAATTGCCTGTTCGTTTATCTCGACCAATTCCGGCTTTTTATCTCCGAACTTATATTTCAAAGATTCATGCAATGCCGAAATGCGTACGCATTTTAACACTTCATTTAAACTGCCCAATACAATCATATTGGCGGTTTTTGGGTTTTTAAGCTCCGCCGCCAGACTTGTATAATCAATGCCGATGTATTTTATTCCCGGTTTCTTCTCTTTCACGGTAACCAATGCACTGTGATACAAAACCGTTCCGCCCTCTTTTACCGAATCATGATATTTTTCAAATGCCGGCTGGCTGACTGCAATTACAGCGTCTGCAAATTGTACGACCGGGCTTCCCACCGGATTTTCCGATATCACTACAGAACAGGAAGCTGCGCCGCCGCGCATCTCCGGTCCGTATGACGGAAGCCATGTCACATAATATCCGTCTTTCATTGCCGCATAAGCAAGCATTTGCCCGCATAACAACATACCTTGTCCGCCGTAGCCCGCTAAAATTATTTTATTCATGCTATCTCCTATCCTGCGCATATTTTTTGCGCATCTTATATGCAAGATTGTACGAATGTACACGATTGTCTTGTCTTGCAGGCAAGACAACGGTGAAGTGTCCTTTCCCTCACATTACCTCTTTCGTTACGCCAAGGGGATATTTTTCCGTCATTTTATTTTCTACCCAATCCAGTGCATCCGCCGGCGACATACCCCAGTTGGTCGGACAGGATGACAATATTTCAATCAGTGAAAATCCCTTTTTCTCCATTTGCCTTGTCAATGCTTTTTTCATTGCCTTCTTGGCTTCGCGGATTCTCTTTACACTGCAAACGGAAACGCGTTCGATATAAGAAGCCCCGTCAACGGCAGCAAGCATTTCCGCAATATTGAGGGGAAGACCGTTTACTTCCGGTTTACGTCCGTAAGGGGATGTCGTTGTCTTCTGTCCGACCAATGTTGTCGGCGCCATTTGACCGCCCGTCATTCCGTAAATCGCATTGTTGATAAAAAATACGGAGATGTTTTCGCCTCTGGCCGCCGCATGGATGATTTCCGCAATACCAATCGACGCCAAATCCCCATCTCCCTGATAGGTAAACACCAGTTTATCCGGATGGACGCGCTTTACGCCGGTTGCCACAGCCGGAGCCCTTCCATGAGATGCTTCCTGCATATCACAGTTAAAATAATTATAAGCCAGAACCGCACACCCGACCGGCGCAATACCGATACAATGATCCGTTTGACCCAATTCCTCAATACATTCCGCCGCCAAACGATGTGCAATCCCGTGTGTACACCCCGGACAATAATGAAACGGGGTATCTGTCAGCATATTTGTTTTTCTGAATACTTCCATTTTACTCTCCATTCCTGCGCATGTTTTTTGCGCATAAAAGTGTGAAATGTTTTTTATTTCACACTATTTACCTGCTTTCCCATATTTTCATGATTTCAGCATAAATTTCTTCCTCTGACGGAACCATCCCGCCCATTCTGCCATAAAAATGAACCGGTGCTTCCCCTAATACGGAGAGCTTCACATCCTCTAACATCTGACCGGCAGACATTTCCACACAGACAATGCTCTGTTTCCCTTTTGCCAATGCCCTCAGNNAGCTTTTTTGCCTTTTGCCAATGCTCTCAGCTCTTTTTCCGGATACGGCCACAATGTCAGCGGACAGAACAATCCGATTTTTAAATCTTCTCTTTTATTTTCATCAATAACCGAACGGACGATTCGTGCGACGGAGCCGTATGCCACAACCAAAACATCACAATCCTCCGCATTTACCGTCACATATTTCACCTCGGTTTCTTTTATCAGCTCATACTTTTTTTGTCGTTCTATATTATAACGTTCCAATTCACTTGCAACCAAACTGAGCGAATTGATAACGGCACGTTTCCTGCTTTTGTCTTTCCATCCGACAGCCGCCCAGCTTTTATCAACGTCAATCGGTTTCTTTTCATGGAT
The DNA here is from genome assembly GCA_002293545.1 of Lachnoclostridium sp. UBA933. Classification (GTDB taxonomy): domain Bacteria; phylum Bacillota; class Clostridia; order Lachnospirales; family Lachnospiraceae; genus UBA933. Next base: position 26,298 of record DBDL01000137.1, read on the forward strand.
TGTTACCGGTTCCATCATCTGTCCGATCAGACCGTCACCGAGCATCATGACCGGCATCCGGTATTCGTCCGCCTTATCAAACGCAAGCTGTACCAAGTCAACTGCTTCCTGAACCGTAGAGGGCGCATAGACAATCGTATGATAATCTCCGTGTCCGCCTCCCTTTGTCGCTTGAAAATAGTCGCTTTGAGAAGGCTGAATCCCGCCGAGTCCCGGACCCGCCCTCATTATATTGACGATAACACAAGGCAGATCCGCTCCCGCTATGTAGGAAAGACCTTCCATTTTAAGGGAAACTCCCGGACTGGATGAGGACGTCATAACCCTTGCACCCGCTCCCGACGCACCATAAACCATATTGATGGCGGCAACTTCACTTTCCGCCTGAACAAAATCTCCGCCCACTTCATGAAGCCGCCAGCTCATATATTCGGGTATTTCATTTTGAGGCGTAATCGGATAACCGAAAAAATATCTGCAGCCGCATTGTATTGCCGCCTCGGCAATCGCTTCATTGCCTTTCATAAATTTACTATCCATTTTTTCTCCATTCCTGCGTATTTCACGCTTTATTTTACTTGTCTACCGATATGACTAAATCCGGACACATTGTTGCGCAAAACGCACATGAGATACAAGCGTCTTCGTTGCTGCAAATAACCGGATTATAACCCTTGCTGTTGACACGGGATGTGTCAAGCTCTAATATTTTTTTCGGACAGGCAGAAACGCACAGACCGCATCCTTTGCATAAATCCTCACTGAATTTCAACTTTTGCATTATGTTTCACCTTCTTCCTGTGACATGTCACTATTGTCTTTACAGCTACTACATTTTATCATAATACATTTTTTTTTGCAAAGCCCTTTTTCGCATAATGGCAGTTTGGCTTTTTCTTTATTTGTATATTGACAATTTCCGCTTCCTATGTTAAATTGAAACATAATTTCAAATTCACTGCGGAATGCGCAAACAAAGCATATCGCACAGATAATATGAATGAGGTGACAGGATGACTCAGCGCCCGGTCAGTTATAAAACAAAACAAGGGGAGGCAGTGCTTAATTACCTGATGAAACAAAAGGAAGAGTATGTTACTGCCGTACAGATTGTAAAATATTTTGAAAGTATCGGCTGCGATATCAGCCGTACTACTGTTTACCGCAGACTTGAACGGCTGGTAAAAGAAGGGAAAGTACAGAAATATTCATTTGACGGAATCAGGGCAGCTTGTTTTCAATATATTCGGCGAAAACAGGGAAACACAGATTGTTATCATTTAAAATGCGAAAGCTGCGGAGAGATATTCACTTTGGAATGTACGGAAGTAAACCATATTTCAAGACATATTTTTGAAAACCACGCTTTTCGTGTGAATAACAGTAAGATTGTCTTTTACGGGAAATGTGAGGTTTGTTTGGGGAGATAAGTGCGGACGTTTATCGAAGTTTTCTATTTAAATCATAAAGGGGATCGGAAATGTTTTGTGTGTTTTGTGATGGAGATGAACATTTATTGAAAGCTTTTCCAAAAAGGTCAATGGCTTTTACGGTCTGTTTGTTAATGATGTTTCAAATGATACTTTTATTCCGTTGTTTTCTTCCGGTTGTTCATTTACCGGAATATCATATCGTACCTGCGGATCACGATACTCTTGTACGGTTAAAGATCCGGCTGAATATTTGATTTGCCGGGTTTTAAAAAACTTTTATAATCAAAAAATGTCTATAAATCTTTATGGAGGATTATTAAATGAAACGATTCATTACTTTATTATTCTTATGCTTATTTACTGCCGGAATATGCGTCGGCTGCGGAAGCTCCGGCGAAAATGAGGCGGGTAAAACAGAGCCAGGTCAAGAGGACGCCAAAAAAATCAGCGTCGTATCTACTATTTTTGCCCCCTATGATTTTACACGTGCTGTCGTGGGAGAAAATGCCGACATTAAAATGCTGCTGCCGCCCGGCAGCGAATCCCATTCCTATGAGCCGACACCGCAGGATATCATTGCGATTCAGGAATGTGACGTATTTATCTATGTCGGCGGGGAATCCGACGGATGGGTAGACGGGGTGCTGGATTCCATGGATACTTCCAAAATGAAAATCATTACATTGATGGATTGTGTGGAGGTCGTTGAGGAAGATGTTGTTGAAGGCATGGAAGAGGAAGAAGAACATTCGCATGATGCAGATGAAGCAGGCGAAGACCATCATGACGATGCAGACGCCGCAGACGAGGATCATCACGACGATGCAGACGCCGCGGACGAGGACCATCATGACGATGCAGACGCCGCAGATGAAGACCAGCATGACGGCGAAGAACCTGCCTATGACGAACATGTCTGGACTTCTCCGAGAAATGCCAAGCTGATCGTACAAAAGCTGTCTGACGCTTTTTGTGAAGCGAATCCGGCAGATGCAAACACTTATAAGGAAAATACGACCGCATATTTGGCGAAGCTGGATGAACTGGACGGCAAGTTCAAGGCAGTTGTTAATGATGCTGTCAGAAAAACGATTGTATTCGGAGATCGTTTTCCGTTCCGTTATTTTGCAGATGCCTACGGACTTACATATTTTGCGGCATTTCCGGGTTGCTCTACCGATACGGAACCGAGTGCAGCAACCGTAAAATTCCTGATTGATAAAGTAAAAGAGGAAAAAATCCCTGTCGTATTCCATATTGAATTCGGAAATGAGGATATGGCAAATTCAATCAGTGAAGCCACCGGTGCCAAGGTTCTGTTGTTCCATGCGTGTCATAATATTTCAAAGGATGATTTGGAAGCGGGAAAAACCTATCTTGATTTAATGGGTAAAAATGTGGACGCTTTAAAGGAGGCTTTACAATAATATGGCTCTGATCACTTGTCAGGATGTTTCCTTTGCTTATGAGGGAAACATAGCCGTAAGCGGATTAAATTTTACCGTCCGAAACGGCGATTATCTATGTATAGTCGGAGAAAACGGCTCCGGTAAAAGTACGCTTATCAAAGGCTTGCTTCGCCTTATGAGTCCCAAGCAAGGAAACATTTTGATGGGGGATGGGTTAAAACCGAATGAAATCGGATATCTGCCGCAGCAGACAGCGGCACAAAGGGATTTTCCCGCAAGCGTTTATGAGGTGGTACTTTCGGGACGCCTCGGCTCCAGGGGGATTTTCCCATTCTATTCGCATGAGGACAAAAAAATTGCCGGTGAAAACATTCAGAAATTGGGGATTGACTCACTGAAACACCGTTGCTACCGCGAATTATCCGGCGGTCAGCAGCAGCGGGTGTTATTGGCACGGGCGTTATGCTCTACCCGAAAAATACTGCTGCTCGACGAACCGGTCGCCGGTCTTGACCCGGTGGCAACAGATGAGTTGTACCGTTTGATTGAATTGATTAATAAAGAAACCGGATTGACAATTGTTATGGTTTCACATGACGTCAAGAGTGCCGTAATGTATGCCAGTCACATGCTGCATTTACATACAACCCAGGTTTTCTATGGAACAGCAAAGGAATACTTAAATTCCGAAACCGGTAAAGCTTTTTTAGGAGGTGCACAAAATGATTGACACGATACTGGAAATATTTACATATCCCTTTTTTATCCGGGCAATGATTGTTGGGCTGCTTGTTTCTTTATGTGCCGCCCTGCTTGGGGTGAGCCTTGTCCTGAAGCGCTATTCGATGATTGGTGACGGTCTTTCGCATGTAGGCTTTGGAACATTGGCGGTCGCTACGGCAATGAATGTCACACCGCTTACGGTATCTGTTCCTGTTGTACTGTTTGCTGCCTTTATGCTTTTACGGTTAAGTGAAAACAGCAAAATCAAAGGGGATGCCGCCATCGCATTAATTTCAACCAGTTCATTGGCAATTGGTGTATTCATTGTGTCTGTTACAACGGGAATGAATACGGATGTCTGCAACTATNNTATCTTTTTGGAAGCATCCTGACCATGAGTAAGGATGATGTGCTGTTGTCAGTCATTCTGGCTGTTATTGTACTGACCATGTTTATTCTTTTTTATAATAAGATTTTCGGGGTTACGTTTGATGAAAACTTTTCCAGGGCAACAGGCGTAAAAACCGGTTTGNNTTTGTATAATATGCTGATTGCTTTTCTTACCGCTATTACAATCGTACTCGGTATGCGGATGATGGGGTCGCTGCTTATTTCAAGCCTGATTATTTTCCCTGCGCTTACTTCTATGCGGGTTTATAAAAAATTCAAATCTGTTATCATTTGTTCCGCGGTAATATCGGTAGTATGTTTCTTCACCGGAGCTGTCATCTCCAGTATCAATCCCATACCAACGGGGGCATGTATTGTCCTTGTGAATATTGCCGCTTTTCTTATTTTCTGGGCAGTTAAATATGTGAAACAAAAGAAAATCATACCAATCGGCATGTTTGTTATCTGTACTTTGATTATGATTACAGGATGTAACGGTCAGTTCGGAAATTCCAAAAATGAAAACGGCACAATGGCGGTTGATTTACCTGAGAAAGATACCGTTGCCGAAGAGGATACGGCTGCCGGAGAGGATGCGGCGGCTGAAAACAGACATTCCAATATTGATATTCCGAAACCATCCGGGGATTCCGGTGAAATCATTGAAATCAAAGAAAAAATGTTTATCGGTCAAACGAATGATGTTTATCTGAATCCTACGGACTATATGGGAAAAACAATAAAGTATGAAGGGATTTTCAATTCCTATAAGGCACCGGAATCCGGAACCGTATATTATTCTGTTATCCGATACGGTCCCGGCTGCTGCGGCTATGATGCGAACGCCGGTTTTGAAGTGACTTGGGATAAGAAGTATCCCAAGCAGAATGACTGGGTCGAAGCGATTGGTATTCTCGGCGAATACGATGAGGACGGACAAAAGTATCTGCGGCTGACCCTTTCTTCTTTGAAAGTTTTGACGAAACGCGGTAAGGAAACTGTGCTTCAATAATAAAATATTATTTCTTTGCATCCTTATCCCGAATCTCAGTCCGCCGGATTTTGCCGCTTATTGTTTTCGGAAGTTCATGAATAAATTCTACTACTCTCGGATACTTATACGGTGCGGTATTTTTCTTAACAAAGCTTTGCAGGTCTTTCACAAGCTCGTCAGACGGCGTATAGCCGTTACGTAACACAATCGTAGCTTTTACATTAAACCCGCGGAGCGGATCCGGCACACCGGTAACGGCAACCTCAAGAACCGCTGGATGCTCCAGCAGTACACTCTCCACCTCAAACGGTCCGATCCGGTATCCTGAGGACTTGATAATATCGTCATTACGCCCGATATACCACAAATATCCTTTTTCATCCCGGTAGCTCATATCTCCCGTCCGGTAATAACCTCTGTCCCATTTCCGTTTATTTTCTTCTTCATTTTTATTGTATCCGCAGAAAACCCCCTTCGGGCGGTTTTCCGGTACTGCTTTGATACAAATCTCGCCGGTGACACCCNNATGTCCGGGGATGGGTAATCCCATTGAGCCGGGAATCGGCTCTGTAAACGGATAGAGCGTTCCGCAGCAGATTGTCGTTTCGGTCTGTCCGAAACCTTCATAGATATCCAGTCCCGTCTGATGTTTCCACTGATTAAATACGTCCGGACTCAATGCCTCTCCTGCCGTTGTACAATGTGAAAGACTTGACAGGTCATAATCCGAAATATTTTCGTTCAGCATAAACCGGTACATGGTCGGCGGCACACAAAATGTCGTAATGCGATATTTCTCAAGCATTTTTAAAATATTTGCCGCATTGAATTTGTCAAAGTCATATACAAAAATTGCGGATTCCCCCAGCCATTGGCCGTACATTTTACCCCATAGTGACTTGAGCCANNCTGACCATACATTTTACCCCATAGGGATTTGAGCCAGCCGGTATCGGAAATCGTAAAATGCAATCCGTCTTCGACGACCCTGTGCCAAAAAACCCCTGTCATCAAATGTCCCAATGCATAGGTGTAATCATGCACAACCATTTTGGGATAACCGGTCGTCCCGGAAGAAAAGGAAAGCAGCATTCTGTCCGTCGCTTTTGTCGCTTCGTCACCGGACGGACGCTCCCATATATCAGAAGATGCTTCTATGCCCTCTTCTAAATTCAGCCAGTCCGGTCCGGCATTTTTCCCTTTTGTAACCGCTTTGAGCGTTACGGTTTTATATTCCGGTAATCCGGCGTCAAAATGAGAGGTACAGTCATTATCACCGGTAATAACCGCCATTTTTATCCCTGCGGCGTTACAGCGGTAAATATAGTCCTTTTCTGTAAGCAGGTGTGTTGCCTGGACGGCAACCGCACCGATTTTATGTAATGCCATCATACAATACCAAAATAAATAGCTTCTTTTGAGTACCAGCAAAACCATATCGCCCTTTTTAATACCAAGCGATTTGAAATAATTGGCTGTTTTGTTTGAATATTTCATCATTTCAGAATAGGTTATTTTCTTATCCTCGCCTGTTTCCGATACCCAAACCATACAAAGCTTATCCGGTTTTTCTGTTCCCAGTACGTCAAGTACATCATATGCAAAATTAAAATCCTCACTGCATGTAACGTTATAATTTTTGGTCAAATCCGAAAACGATGTAAAGCTTTCCCTTGACCTGCCGATAAATTTTTCGTAAATTGCCAAAACGATATCCTCCGAATCTTTCTATTTCATTACAATTGCGATAAGCTGTGCCGATTTACCGCCGATTGCTCTCAATGCATGATGTATTCCCGAATCAAAATATACACTGTCACCCTCATTTAACTCATATATGTCATCTCCGAGGTAAAACGTTACCTCACCTTTCAGAATATAATTAAACTCCTGACCTTCATGAGCATGTTTATCCGGTTCCATTTCATCTGATTTCGGCTCAATCGTAACTAAGAAAGGTTCCGCTTTTTTCTTTCGGAATGTAAATGCCAGATGCTTGTAGTCATATGCTTTACGGCGTTCAATATCATATCCTTTTCCTTTGCGTACAAGCGTACACCGTGAAAGCTTCGGTGATTCACCGCTCATAATGTCCAGTACATCAACGCCTAAAACTCCTGCGGCATTGTGTAAAAAGCTGAATGAAAAGTCTTTCTCTCCCCTTTCATGGGCTTCATACTCTTCTGCATTGATCTTCATTTTTTCCGCCATGTCTTCCGAAGATAATTCCATAATATCCCGTAATGCATATAAGCGTTTTCCAATTTCGATAAGCTGTTCTGTCATGTTATCCTCCTTATATATTATTTCCCTTTGTTCTGCTGCCGCAGATTGGGCAGGTTTTTGTTGTGTTTCTATAGGAAACGACATAAAANNTTTCTATAGCCCCTCCGGGGGATGTCCACGATTTCGTTAGGCATAATTTTATCATATTTTTTATAAGATAACAAGAAAATTATTGTGTTGGCAGGTGTTAATTTTTATGGGGTGCTGTAAGCGTAATGTTTTCTGGTTGTTTCCATGTGCGGTAAATGACCAGACCGGTTATGACAGAGTTTATCATGCCGTAAATCAAATCCAACGTATTGTTTCTTAAAATTATGTATAATCCGCAGCACAAGGTCAGCACAAATAATACAAATGAAGTCCTGCTGTTCATTGCCGTATCTTCAAAAAACTTCTCATTTGACCTGAAAAACAGGGAGATCGTCAATAACATATTCAACGCAAAAAAAAATACTTCCTAAAAACATCACAACCTTTCTTACTTTGATATGCTCTTTAAATTTATGGAGTTCTGTATCTGCTATCTCCATGTTATTCTTCTTTGCAGCCACATATGCGGCAGCCAACCCAATTAATTTGTATGAGTTGTCCCGTTTCTAAAATACACTGCTGTGTCCATATATTTCAAACTGTTGTAACAATAGTTACTAGACCAATTTTACCACAGCTTTTTTATTTTTGCTATTAAAATATCATTTTCCAATTAAGTTGTTTTATGGTATGATTATAGATATCATTATTTTATAATAAAAAGAGTTTTTATTTATATGTACAGCAACGGTTATATATACTTAGTACAGAAAAAAGGAGAATACGCCATGGCTTTAATGAAGCAGTTATCCACTCCCTTGTTTATTTCAATGATTTCCTTACTCTTGATACATGAAATGGATGCGATACGGACAAAAGAGTGGCGAATGTTTATTTTTCTCAAGGATATGAAAGATGCGCCGGCATATCGTTTCTTTTTACTTGCTCATCTGCCCTTATATTTTATTGTTATTTTTATATTGGCATATGATAACAATGCAGTTACGAATATCTTTTACTATGTCCTTGATTTTTTTCTGATTGGTCACGCATTGATTCATTGGCTGTTCCGAAAGAACCCAAACAACGGCTTTACATCGGGTCTGTCAAAAATTATCATTTACCTATCAGGGATTTTGGCAATGGTTCACATGGTTTTTCTCTCTTTATTTTTTTATTGTAATAATTTTTTTTTTATGATAAGCTAAGTACCATAATGTTTTGATAGTTCAAATGATTTACATGGAGGATAGAAAATGAAAATTGCCTTTTCAACATTAGCATGTCCAAACTCAACATGGGAAGAAATTACTTCTATGGCAAAGGATATGGGATATGACGGTATTGAGGTCAGAGGATTGGGAAAGGACATCTTTACCGTACATGCACAGCCGTTTACCGACAAATCGTTACCGAAAACGATTGCCGAACTGGATACCATGCACCTTGCCATTTCCTGTTTTTCATCTGCCTGCTGTTTGAAATATGCGGACCGCAAACAGGAAAACAAATCTGAAATCATAAGCTATATCAAACTGGCTTCTAAACTGAATACCCCCTATATTCGTATACTGGCAGATCAGGATGTTTCTCCGGAGGGCGAAGTCGACGATGAATTGGCTGCCTCCCAGCTCCGGGAGCTTGCTCCGGCTGCCGCCGAACATGACGTCACCCTTTTGGTGGAATCCAATGGTGTTTATGCCGATACCACACGTTTATGCCATTTATTGCAGCTGGTCGCCCATGATTCGGTTGCCGCACTTTGGGATGTCCATCATCCGTACCGCATTGCCGGGGAATCG
>DBDL01000022.1:0-281 GCA_002293545.1 Lachnoclostridium sp. UBA933
ATTTTTCCTGGATTTTTAAAATCAATTTGATACATCCTAGTCTCCGTTCTTGCGTTTTCGTCACGCATTCCGTTAGGGGATTTCACATATTATACCCTTTTTTTTAAAAAAGGACAAGCAGCATAATGAAAATCAAAAAGGTTTTCGTGCAATTTGACGAAAAAGTGAAAGAATATCCAAAAAAATTGGTAAAATTGTTCACATTTAAAAAATAGTGTGGTATAATTATATCATTATAATACAACTGAGGTGATGAATATGATAAAGAAGGAGATTATAGC
>DBDL01000022.1:298-6425 GCA_002293545.1 Lachnoclostridium sp. UBA933
TGACTTCCCATGTCGCTAAGCCTGCCGTAGCGTTTGGCGGGAAATACCGTATTATAGACTTCCCGCTGAGCAACTGTATCAATTCCGGCGTAGACACGGTGGGAGTGCTGACGCAGTATCAACCTTTAAAGCTGAATACTCACATTGGCATTGGGATTCCATGGGATTTAGACCGGAACGAGGGCGGGGTTTCTGTCCTTCCCCCTTATGAAAAAAGTACAAGCAGTGAATGGTACACCGGCACCGCAAATGCTATTTTTCAGAATCTCAACTATATGGAATATTACAATCCTGAGTATGTGTTAATTTTGGGCGGAGATCACATTTACAAAATGGATTATCAAATAATGCTTGATTTTCATAAAGCGAACAAAGCGGATATCACAGTAGCAACGATTCCGGTTCCGATGGAGGAAGCCAGCCGTTTCGGCGTGTGTATTACCGATGAAACATACCGGATTACCGATTTTGAAGAAAAACCGGAGAATCCGAGAAGCAATTTGGCTTCGATGGGTATCTACATTTTTTCATGGCCGGTGCTCCGGGAAGCATTGGTACGGCTGAAAGACCAAAAGGGCTGTGATTTTGGAAAGCATATCATTCCGTATTGTCATGAAAAGAATGACCGGATTTTTGCCTATGAATACAACGGGTATTGGAAGGATGTCGGTACATTGGGTTCCTATTGGGAGTCCAATATGGAGTTGATCGACATCATCCCCGTGTTTAATCTTTACGACGAATTTTGGAAGATTTACACGAAATACGAATGGATTCGCCCGCAGTATATTTCCGGTTCCGCAAGTATTGAACGTGCGATTATGGGAGATGGATGTGAAATTTACGGAAATGTACGGAACTCGGTTATCGGTTCCAATGTGGTTATCGAGGAGGGTGCGGTCGTACAGGATTCCATCATTATGAACTCAGCCCAAATCGGCAAAAATACGGTGCTGAACAAAACCATTATTGCGGAGAATGCAAAAATCGGTAACAATTGTATCTTCGGCGTCGGCGAGGATAATCCGGTGAACCGGCTGAAACCGGAAGTATACGCGTTTAATCTTGCCGTAGTCGGTGACAATTCCGTCATTCCGGACGGTATTACCATCGGAAAGAATACTGCCATAGCGGGAGAAACAACAGCCGGGGATTATACGGACAATCAGCTTCCCGGCGGTGAAACTTTGATAAAGGCAGGTGATATCCTATGAAAGTATTAGGCATTATATTGGCGGGCGGAAACAATGTCCGCATGAAAGAACTGACCAAAAAAAGAGCGACGCCGGCACTGCCGATTGCCGGAGGGTATCGCAGCATTGACTTTGCACTGAGCAATATGGCAAACTCACATATTAGTAAAGTGGCTGTCTTTACACAATATAATTCCAAATCCCTGACGCAGCACTTGAATTCTTCCAAGTGGTGGGATTTCGGAAGAAAGCAGGGAGGATTGTTTGTATTCACCCCGTCGCAGACACATGACAACAGTTATTGGTACCGCGGCACAGCCGACGCCATTTCACAAAATATTGATTACTTAAAAAATACGCATGAACCATATGTCATTATTGCTTCCGCAGATTGTGTGTACAAAATGGATTTTCACAAGGTACTCGAATATCATATACAGAAACATGCGGATATTACCATTGTAACAAAGGACATTGCCGGCAAAGACGATCCCAGCCGTTTCGGTGTTGTCAAGGCGGATGAAACCGGCAGGGTCATGGAGTTCGATGAAAAACCGATCGTTACAAACGAAACCGTAATATCGGCGGGTATTTATGTAGTCCGCAGACGTCAGCTGATTGAAATGATTGAAAAAGCAAACAACGAGGGCGGTTTTGATTTTGTAAAAGATATCCTGATTCGGTACCGCGGACTGAAAAAAATATATGCCTATCAAATGAAAGAGTATTGGAGCAATGTGACAACAATTGATTCATATTTTAAAACCAATATGGATTTTTTGAACCGTGAAATCCGTGAGTATTTCTTCGGCGGCTATTCAAAGATTTCATCAAAAATAGAGGATTTACCTCCGGCGAAATATAATGTCGGGTCCAATATTACCAACAGTCTTGTTTCCAGCGGCTGTATCATAAACGGGGAAGTAACGGATTCCGTACTTTTTAAAGAGGTTTATATTGGAAATAACTGTATTATTCGTAATTCTATTATATTAAATGATGTTTATATTGGTGACAATTCTTACATTGAAAACTGTATCGTCGAAAGCAGGGATACCATTCGGGCGAATTCCCGTTTTGTTGGGAAAGGCGGGGAAATAAAGGTCGTCTTGGAGGAGAATGAACGTTTCGTATTGTAAGGATGCAAAAAGCCAGTTTTGATAAGCATTAAAGTATTTCACAGGAAAGGGGAAATGAGTATGCAGATTACAAATGTTCGGGTTTGTGTGGTAAATAAGGACTCAAAAATGAAAGCCGTTGCTTCTGTCACATTTGATGATTCATTTGTCGTACATGACATGAAAGTAATCGAAGGGGAAAAAGGTTTATTTGTTGCGATGCCGAGCAAACGAATTCCGTCAGGGGATTTTCGGGATATCGCTCATCCGATTCATATGGACATGCGTAACATGCTGCAAGACGCAATACTATCGGAATATGAAATCGAACTGGAAAAACAGCAGGAAGAAGATCTCGTAACATCATAGTCATTTTCAGCAAGACCGAATGCCGGTTTGCGGATGTCGGCGGTTATAAGGCTTCGTCGCAGGATGAAGCCTTATGCTTATGTACAAACATGCCGATGTATCCGTCAGGAAATGTAAACGAAGGGAAAGCAGAAATAATGTATATTATTGTAGGCCTTGGGAATCCATCACGGGAGTATATTGCGACAAGACACAATATCGGATTTGATGCGGTTACATGTATTTGTGACAAATACGATATATCGCTTGATTATAAAAAACACAGGGCAATTTGCGGGAAAGGGAGAATCGCCGGGGAAAAGGTATTGGCGGCGATGCCTCAGACCTATATGAACCTTAGCGGGGAAAGTGTCCGCGGACTGGTTGATTTTTTTAAGATTGACCCGAAAAAAGAACTGGTGGTTATTTATGACGATACCGCCCTGGACGTCGGAAGACTGCGCATAAGGGCAGAGGGCAGTGCGGGAGGGCATAACGGGCTCAAAAACATCATTGCCCATTTAGGGACGCAGGAATTTCCGAGAATCCGGATAGGGATTGGAAGCAAGCCGCCGGGATGGGATTTGGCGGATTATGTACTGCGCAGATTTGAAAAGAATGAGCAAAAAATGATACGGGATGCATTAAAGGATACTGCCGATGCTGCCGAGGTAATTATCAGTAAAGGAATTGATTCTGCAATGAATCAATATAATGGGAATAAATAGGGAGAACGGATTTGAAAACTTTATTGGCGCCCATGGAGGAATGGGAAGAATTTATACAGTTGAAAGAGTCGGTTAAAAGAGGTGAAACACCGACGTTTGTAACAGGTTGCATCGGAACCGCAAAAAGTCATTTTATGTACGGGCTGGGCGGGCAATACCGGTTTAAGGTGATTATTACAAGCAATGAACTAAGGGCAAAGGAGCTTTTAGAGGATTACAGGCTTTATGATAAATCGGTTTGCTATTATCCTGCGAAGGATTTGATTTTTTACAGTGCGGATGTTCACGGACAGGCGATTGTGAAAGAACGGCTGAAAATCATCAAACGGATTGCAGAAAACGAACCGTGTACCATTATTATGACGATGGACGGGGGTATGGATTTTTGCCTTCCCTTTTCCATGTTTGAAAACAACCGTATCACAGTGACGGAGGGGAAAGAGCTGAAGCTGGAGCATTTTCGGAAACAGCGGACGGGATTGGGTTATGAGCATGTGAATCAGGTGGAGCAGGAAGGACAGTTTTCCGTGCGGGGAGGTATTGTCGATGTCTATTCCCTGACAGAGGATAACCCTTTTCGTATTGAGCTTTGGGGAGATGAAGTGGATACGATCCGTATCATTGATGTGGAAAGCCAGCGTTCTGTCGAGCGGCTGACTGAGGCGGTGATATATCCGGCGGTGGAAATTTTTGCGTCGGAGGATGAAGTGCTGGCGGGGCTTAGAAACATCCGTCTGGATAAAGAAAAGCATGTCCGGTTATTGACGGAGGAACGGAAAATAGAACAGGCAAACAGACTGCGTACGGCTGTGGACGGTTTTCTGGAATCCTATGAAGCGTATCAGGGTTTTATTAATCTGGAAAGTTATATCCGGTATTTTACGAAAAAGAGGATGTCGTTTTTTGATTATTTTAAGGAAAGGGAGGCGATTTTTTATTTGGATGAACCGGCGCGTTGTATCGAACGGTGTGAGGCAGTGGAATTTGAGTTCCGCGAAAGCATGGTAAGCCGGCTGGAAAAGGGTTATATCTTACCGGAGCAGATTGACGTGCTGTATTCGCTTCCGGCTGTGTTAAAAAAGATTCGTGAGAAACCTTTGGTATTGTTGTCGTCATTGAATTCGACGGTAAAGGAAATTCCGGCGGAAAGGCATTTTCATTTTACGGTACAGTCCTCTCCGTCTTATAATAACAATTTTGCACTGTTGGCGAAAGACATTGCGGGAGCCAAGAAAAACGGGGCAAGGTTACTAGTGCTGTCCGCTTCCGAAACGAGAGGGCGAAGACTTTGTGAGGATTTAGAGAATTATGGTGTACATGCATTCTATAACCGGAATATGGATTATGAATTAAAATCCGGCGAAGTAATGATTTCACGCGGCAGTCTGCGGCGAGGATTTGAATATCCCGATCTGGCATTTGTCGTCGTAACGGAAAGTGATATTTTCGGGGGAGAAAAAAAGAAAAGAAAAAAGAAGCACAGACGTTACGAGGGCGCTCATATCCATAGTTTTAATGATTTGAAGATAGGGGATTATGTCGTCCATGAAAATCATGGACTCGGCATCTATCAGGGGATTGAAAAGATCGAAGTGGATAAAATAACGAAAGACTATTTAAAGATCAAATATGCCGGGAACAGCAATTTATATATTCTGGCGACCGGGCTGGAGGTACTGCAAAAGTATGCGGGCAGCGATTCGCGCAGTCATAAGTTAAATAAATTAAATTCATCGGAATGGAAAAGGACGAAGTCGCGCGTCAAGGGTGCGGTAAATGAGATTGCAAAGGACTTAGTGAATCTATATGCAAAAAGGCAGCAAAAAACCGGCTTTTCATTTGAAAAGGACACGGTTTGGCAAAAAGAATTTGAAGAACTGTTTCCCTACGAAGAAACCGACGACCAGATAACGGCAATCGAGGCAACCAAACGGGATATGGAGAGCAGGAGGATTATGGACCGCCTCATATGCGGAGATGTCGGCTACGGTAAAACGGAAATCGCCATAAGGGCGGCTTTTAAAGCCGTACAGGACGGAAAGCAAGTCGCTTTTCTTGTACCGACAACCATCTTAGCCGGGCAGCATTATAATACCTTTTTGCAGCGTATGAAGGATTTCCCTGTCAGTGTGGATATGATTTCAAGGCTGCGGACGCCGACGGAGCAGAAAAAAACCAAAGAACGCTTAAAAAGGGGGAGTCTGGACATAATTATCGGAACGCACCGGCTATTGTCAAAAGATATTACCTACAAAAATTTGGGTCTGCTGATTGTTGATGAGGAGCAGCGTTTCGGAGTAACACATAAGGAAAAGATTAAACAGTTAAAAAATGACATTGATGTACTTACCCTGACGGCAACACCGATTCCGAGGACGCTTCATATGAGCTTAGTCGGGATCCGTGATATGAGTGTACTCGAAGTGGCACCGATGGACCGGATGCCGATTCAGACATTCGTTATGGAAAAAAATGATGAAATAATCCGGGAGGCGGTTATTCGTGAGTTAGGCAGAGGCGGACAGGTATATTATGTATATAACCGTGTTGCGAACATGGATATTATTGCGGGGGAGGTTGCGAAGCTGGTTCCGGAAGCGACCGTAGCTTTTGCACACGGGCAGATGCAGGTGAGGGAGCTGGAACAGACGATGTTTTTATTTATCAACGGTGAAATTGATGTTCTGGTTTCGACCACGATTGTGGAAACGGGACTGGACATCCCGAATGTGAATACGAT
>DBDL01000167.1 GCA_002293545.1 Lachnoclostridium sp. UBA933
CCTTCGCCAGTTCTGACTCGGTTTGATTTATCTCTTCCGCGGAGATGTCTTTATTTAAGAAATCAAATTCGGGCAAGTCGTCCTTTTTTAAATCCTTGAACTGTATTTCCTCAAATCTTTGCAGTTCCTTTAATAAAGCATCTTTATGAAAGTCAAAAGTAAAGAGTGTGAATTGATTCATTTTTACGATTGCCATTCTTATTTCACAATCCTTTCAAATACGACCGCCGCCGCTTTNNCATTCCCCTGCTGAATCAAATGAGCACAGTCCTCATCCGCTTTTTTTACAGATGCTTCAATCATTCCGGCTTTTTTCTGATTGGCTTCTTCAATAATCTCTTTCCGCTTTTGCACGGCAGCGATTTCCGCTTTTCTTATAATATCTTTCGCTTCCGCGTTCGCATTTTTGATTTTCTCATTCCCTGCCTCTTCTGCTTTATTAATCCTCGATACCGCCTCGGCTGCCAAACGAAACACCTCCTTGTCAGTCTTATTTATATTTAGGTTTCATTTTACCCAATTGACACACAATTGTCAAGAGTATTGTTTATTCTGCAATAATTATTCTCAGGTTTTTTATGGTTATTTTTAATTATTGACGAATCCCACCAATGCGTGGTATTATGGTAAAACAAAATATACTAGGGAGGAATATGAATGAACAAAAAATTTCTGCTTGCATCTGTCTTTTTGCTGGGAATTGCTTTGACTGTTTTTTTCTTTCAGCCGAATCATGGCAGGACAGAAGATATACTGCCGCTCGAAACGATGCCGCCGCTCACAACGACATCACCGCCGAGTGACACTCCGGCACCGCCGGAAGATACGGAATCCCCGGAGGGGACTTCGGAGCCGGCTTCGACAACACCGCCCTATGATTATACAGTGGTCGGAGAAGGCGCAGCCGCTGCTGTAACCATTAACGCTTATACCGGTTCGGAGAGCGATATCAAAATCCCGGCTGTCCTTGCAGGTCACCCCGTAACCGTTATCGGGGAAAGCAGTTTTAAATACGGCACATTCAAGTCCATCGAGCTGCCCGAAACGATTGAGTCCATTGAAAACTATGCTTTTGACCGCTGTACTGCTCTGACCGCTGTCAAGCTTAACGACGGTATTTTAAATATCGGAGAGGGCGCCTTTTATAACTGTACCTCACTTACCGATGTCAGAATACCGGAGAGTGTTACGGATATCCAAAAGGAAGCATTTTATAACTGCGCCTCCTTACATACCGTAATATTACCGACAGAGCTTGATGTTATTGAAAACGGTGCATTTGAAGAATGCCGTAAACTTTCCGGTATCAGGTTTGCCTCATCCGGTCCGGCACCCGATGCAACACCGGATGCCGTATTAACGACAGATACCCCGACGGATCCTCCGGCAGGTTCACCTGCCTCAGATGTTCCGTTACCGGCACTCACTCCGGACCCCAATAATTATACGGACATTTTTATTGACAATGATGCTTTTCGTAACTGTACGTCTTTAACTACATTTCCTATTATGGACAAGGTCGGTTATATCGGCGATTATGCTTTCTATCACTGTACATCACTTAATATAACGGAAATCCCGGCTAACGTTCTGGATATCGGTTCAAACGCTTTTGAAGGATGTAATGCCATCAAGTCACTTGACATAAAAAAGGGAGTATCCTCTATTGGCGAATATGCTTTTAAGGGTTGTGCCTCCCTCGCCAATGTCATTCTTCCGGGAAGTATCCCGGCGATTGAATCCGGTTTATTCGCCGAGTGCCGTTTGCTGAGTTCCGCAGAGATTTCCAGGGGAATTCAAGAAATCCATGATTCTGCCTTTTTGAACTGCCGTTCTTTATTGAAAATAACAATCCCGAACAGCGTTGTCGGCATTCCCGACGAGGATGAAACAGGCGAAGACCTTCAAATCGGCGTAGGGGATTTTGCATTTGCGGGTTGTACGAAACTAAAAACGGTTATCATTGAAAAGGGGGTTGATGCTCTCGGCGAAAACGTTTTTTATAATTGTACCTCCCTGACCGGAATTACACTGCCCTCCACCGTCAATATTGTCGGAGAAGGTGCGTTCAAGGGCTGCAAGGCTCTGAAAAGTGCAGGCCTCAGCAGCGGAATGGATGGTATGGCGGATTATTTATTCCAGAATTGTACGTCACTGACCGGAATTACATTGCCGGAAAGTATTACATACATTGGCGCCGAATCCTTTGCCGGATGCACGGCACTTACAAGAATTAATCTTTCCAAGGTACTGAATTCCATAGGAGAACGTGCATTTTACAACTGTAAGTCACTAAAAAGCATATCCATCCCAGGCGGCGTAGACGAACTGGAAACCCAGATGTTCACAAGCTGTACGGCGTTGGAAAGCGTTACGCTGGGAAACGGCGTAATAACAATCAGCGAACGTGTTTTTGAAGGGTGCAAGCGTTTAAAAAGCATATCCATTCCGGGTACGGTGACTGAAATCGGAAGATATGCGTTCAAGAACTGTAGCGCACTGAAAAGCATCCGTATTCCGGGCAGCGTAGAAGATATTAAGAGAGAGTTATTTGCAAAATGCACTTCTCTGTCAACCGTTACGATGCAATCAGGCACAAAGACAATCGGTGTACGTTCTTTTTACGGATGTACCGCACTGAAATCCATAAAGCTCCCAAACAGCGTCACTACTGTAAACAAGCAAGCTTTTGGGAATTGCCGCAAACTGAAAAATGCCGTTTTATCCTCCCGGCTATCCTCTGTCAGCACGGAAATGTTTAAAAATTGCCGCTCATTAAGAGCCGTCAAGCTTCCGGGCAGTATAAAAACAATTGGGATTCGGGCATTCAGCGGCTGCAGCTCATTAAAAACAATTGAGATTCCAAGAAGTGTAACCTCCGTCAAAAAATACGCATTTGCAAAATCGGGTTTGAGAACGCTTACCATTCCCAATCATGTAAAGACAATTGGCGTTCATGCATTTGCGGATTGCTCCGGTCTAAAAAGTGTTATCATTGCAAACGGTGTTCGCACGATAGGCAAAGGTGCTTTTTCCGGCTGTCAGTCTTTGAAAAGTATTTTGATTCCTAAAAAAGTACGAACGATCGGCAAAAAAGCTTTTGACGGAACAAAGAATCTTACCGTACGCTGTGTAAAACGTTCCCGCGCTGAGAAATATGCCGTGAGGAACCGCTGTAAACTTACATTGATTAAAGGAACCTATCAGGTCACATTCCGGGATACAAACTCTGTGATTTCCGCCCAGACATTGGAACGCGGTCAAAAAATCAAAAGCTTCCGCCCTTCCAAACCGGGTTATATATTTATTGATTGGTATACCGGGAGAGGTTACAATAAGAAATTTGATTTCAGGAAAAACATTAAAAAGAATACTTCCGTTTATGCACGCTTTATTAAAAAATCGGATCTGTCGTAATATTACGAAACAATCTGCCATACGATTCCTCGTTAATAATATCTGCGTAACCACATGTATGCAGACGGGGAATCGTATTACAATTATAGAAAGAGGAACCCCAATGTTTAGAATTATCAGCAAAGAATTATTGAATCCTACCGTTTCCAAAATGGTAGTAGACGCACCCCTAATTGCTAAAAAAGCGGAACCCGGACAATTTATCATTGTCCGCTCCCGAAATGACAGTGAACGAATTCCCTTGACCATATCGGATTTTGACAGGGAAGCAGGGACTGTTACGATTATTTATCAGCTTGTCGGCGGCAGTACAATGGAGTTGGACACGCTGAAGAAGGGTGACGAATTATGTGACTTTGTCGGTCCGTTAGGCAAACCGAGCCATACCGAGGGATTAAAAAAGGTAGCTGTGATCGGCGGCGGCGTCGGCTGTGCAATTGCCTATCCCATCACGAAAAAGCTTCATGAGCAAGGGTGTGAAGTTCATTCTGTCGTTGGCTTCAGAAACCGGGAATTAGTGATTTTGGAAAAAGAATTTGAGAAAGCAAGCGACCGGTTTTTTATGATGACCGACGACGGCAGTTACGGGGAAAAGGGATTGGTTACCGACGCACTGGAGAGGTTATTGACAGAGGGGAATACGTATGATGAAGTCATAGCAATCGGTCCGTTGATTATGATGAAATTTGTCTGCCTGACTACGAAAAAATACAATGTAAAAACGATTGTAAGCATGAATCCTATCATGATAGACGGTACGGGTATGTGCGGAGGCTGCCGCCTTACCGTCGGTGGTGAAACGAAATTTGCCTGTGTGGACGGTCCGGATTTTGACGGTCATCAGGTAGATTTTGACGAAGCAATGAGCCGCGGTCAGATGTATCTGGATTTTGAAAAACATACCCGTGAAGCTTTATGCCGTTTACAAAAGGAGGAATGCTGATTATGTCCGATCGAAACATGGATTTACATAAATGTCCGATGCCCGTACAGGATGCGGACGCCCGAAACAAAAATTTTGAAGAAGTCGCACTGGGTTACACGTATGATATGGCGGTAAACGAAGCAAAACGCTGTCTGAACTGCAAGAAAAAGCCCTGCGTCAGTGCGTGTCCCGTAAATATTGATATTCCGGCATTCATTGAATGCATTGCAAGTGAAAAACCGGAAAACGCTTATGATATCTTATCGGAACAAACTTCCCTTGCCGCCGTATGCGGACGCGTATGTCCCCAAGAATCACAATGTGAGGGGAAATGTGTACGCGGCATCAAGGGTGAGCCGGTCGGAATCGGCCGCTTAGAGCGTTTTGCCGCCGATTATCATGCGGAGCACAATAAAAACCCGCAAAAAAAACCGAAGTATAACGGACACAAAGCTGCCATAATCGGAGCCGGACCGAGCGGTCTGACCGCCGCAGGCGACCTTGCCAAAAAAGGCTATCAGGTAACGGTCTACGAAGCGCTCCATCTTCCCGGCGGCGTACTGGTTTACGGTATCCCTGAGTTTCGTCTGCCAAAGGCAATCGTCCAAAGGGAAATCGAGAATTTAAAAGAAATCGGAGTCGAAATTGTTACCAATATGGTCATCGGTAAAATTTTAACCATTGATGAGCTCTTTGAAATGGGAAACGAAGCCATCTTCATCGGTTCCGGCGCCGGACTTCCCCGCTTCATGAATATCCCCGGCGAAAGCCTGAAAGGGGTATATTCCGCCAATGAATTCCTGACGCGGATCAATCTTATGAAAGCCTATCAGGAGGATTCCAAAACGCCGATCCAAAAAGCCAAGCGTGTTGCGGTAGTCGGCGGCGGCAACGTTGCCATGGATGCCGCCCGATGCGCCAAACGCCTCGGCGCGGAAGAGGTCTTTATTGTATACCGCCGGAGCATGAACGAGCTTCCCGCCAGAAAAGAGGAAGTCGAACATGCCGAAGAAGAAGGAATCGTCTTTAAGACACTCCACAATCCGACAGAGATTCACGGAGATGAAAACGGAAATGTAAGCGGTATGACCTGTGTCAGAATGGAACTCGGCGAGCCGGACGCCGGCGGCCGCAGACGCCCGATTGTAATAGAAAACAGTGAGTTTCGCATTGACTTGGACTGCGTTATTATGGCAATCGGAACAAGTCCGAATCCGCTTATCCGCACAACGACCCCCGGTCTGGAAGCCAATCAGCACGGCTGTCTGATTGTAAAAGAGGAAACCGGAGAAACCTCCCGTAAAAATGTATACGCCGGAGGGGATGCCGTAACCGGCGCGGCAACTGTAATCCTGGCAATGGGTGCCGGGAAAACAGCGGCTGACGCAATTGATAAGGCATTGAGTTGAAAAAGCGGGCGGCTGCGTTCCGCAGCCGCCCTGTTACTGTCAAGCAGAAATCCCCCAGTTTTGGCAAACAAAATTCCCCCGCAATGTTAATCTCCGCACTTTTATTTCCTTTGGCATCTATGATCCATGTAGTGATATTTCCCGGACTGGTCGCCGTGTCGTCATACTTATACGTTTAATCTTTTAAAAACTAGTAATC
The DNA here is from genome assembly GCA_002293545.1 of Lachnoclostridium sp. UBA933. Taxonomy (GTDB): domain Bacteria; phylum Bacillota; class Clostridia; order Lachnospirales; family Lachnospiraceae; genus UBA933. The sequence continues at coordinate 5,951 of DBDL01000167.1, forward strand.
TTCAATATAAATAACTGTTTGCACTCCAGTTATTTTTCTTATGTTATGTAAATATCTGTCAAAATCATAATTAATAAACTTAATCACTCCCAAGTCACATTGATTAAAAATTGCGGATTGTACGTTAGGTAAATACTTTAATTCACGGATATCTATGAGATTCGTTTTATCCACCAATATCTTCTTAGTATTTTGAAAATATCTCAATCCGGAAGCTCTTGGTAAGACACTTCCTTTGCCTGTTTCCACTCTTTTTCCGCTTTCTTTGTTTCTTGCCGGCTCACCCCCGCGTTTTCTTTCTTTTGGGAAGAAAACGACGGAATCGGCTCCGCTCCCCCCAGT
>DBDL01000100.1:0-411 GCA_002293545.1 Lachnoclostridium sp. UBA933
AACTCAAAGAAACGCTGATGCAAAAAGGAATTCCTATGCGGCAGGAAAAGAACATGTGATATCCGGCGGGAACACCGTAATGAAAATTCACTTGACAGCAGTATATGAATATGTTAGAGTATATACAATAAACAAAGGTGTTTATCAGTATGTTGGCGTCAGCCAGTGTACCGGTAAGCACCTTTGTTTTGTTTAGAAAAGGAGGGAAATATTATGTCTTACACAATGAATGTGCTTGAAAAAGCAAAAAAACAAAATCCGAACGAACCGGAATTTCATCAGGCAATGACGGAAATACTAACCACATTGCAGCCTTTTGCGGATGCGCACCCGGAGTACGAAAAAGCAGGCATCCTTGAGCGGCTGGTTGAACCGGAGCGTGTACTCATGTTCCGGGTTCCGTGGGTTGAC
>DBDL01000100.1:433-35910 GCA_002293545.1 Lachnoclostridium sp. UBA933
TAAAGGCGGACTGCGCTTTCATCCCAGTGTCTGTCTTAGCATTATTAAATTTTTAGGATTTGAACAAATTTTGAAAAATTCACTGACCGGATTGCCGATTGGCGGAGGCAAGGGAGGATCGGATTTTGATCCAAAGGGGAAATCAGACAGGGAAGTCATGGCTTTCTGTCAGAGCTTTATGACAGAATTGTTCCGTCATATCGGAGAGAATACGGATGTTCCTGCCGGGGATATCGGCGTCGGCGGCCGTGAAATCGGATTTATGTACGGACAATATAAGCGTCTGACCAATTCATTCAGCGGTATTCTTACAGGCAAAGGGTTGGCATACGGCGGGTCGCTCGCCCGTACCGAAGCTACCGGTTACGGATTGGTATATCTGATGGATGAAATGCTTCGTCAGCACGGGAAGTCATTTCAGGATAAAACGGTTGTTATATCGGGTTCGGGCAATGTTGCAACGTATGCCGCCAAGAAAGTTCAGCATTTAGGCGGCAGGGTAGTTGCGTTATCCGATTCCGGCGGATATGTGTATGATGCCGATGGTATTGATCTTGGCGTTGTCAGAGAGATCAAGGAAGGCAGACGCGGCAGGATTTCCGAGTATACAGAGTATCGGAAGAAAGCAGTTTATACCGAGGGCAAAGGTATTTGGGGTATTCAGTGTGACATTGCCCTGCCTTGCGCAACACAGAATGAGCTGAGTGGTGACGATGCAGAGGAATTACTTAAAAACGGCTGCTTTGCAGTCGGTGAGGGTGCTAATATGCCTGCCGATCCGGAGGCCGCCGAGGTATTTTTGCGGAATAACGTGTTGTTTGCACCGGGAAAAGCGGCAAATGCGGGCGGAGTTGCCGTATCCGCACTGGAAATGAGCCAGAATTCAATGAGAGGCGCATGGACATTTGACGAGGTAGATCAAAAACTGAAAGGAATCATGACAAACATATATAACAGCATCGCCAATGCCGCAAAAGAAGCGGGACAGGAAGATAATTTTGTCGCCGGAGCCAATATTGCGGGATTCAAAAAGGTTGCGGAGGCAATGTTACAACAAGGTGTTGTTTGAAACATTGCCGAAAAAGATGTTGCAATAGGGGGCTGTATAAGCAAATTATAAATAGACAGGAGGATGTCTTATGCAAATTGATGAAAAACTGATTTCATATTTAGAGGATTTATCCTGCCTTGCGCTTTCAGAGGAGGAGAAAGTCTGCTTGGAGGGTGATTTGAGTAAAATATTAAGCGGTATGGCACGCCTTAATGAGATGAATACCGAAAATGTACCCGAACGCAGTCATCCTTTTGATCATGTGAATGCTTTTCGGGAAGATGAAAGAGAAGCTTCTTTTGACCGTGAACTGATATTGAAAAATGCACCGGAGTGCAGCGGTGAAATGTTTATTGCACCGAAAACGATAGAATAAGCGAGGTGAAAACAATGTTGTCCGGTATAACGGCACTGGAACTATCGGCTTTGATAAAAGCCGGGAAGATGAGCGTATCCGAGGTTGTAAACACTTATTTAACATTACTGGAAGGATTGAAAAATAAAAATAATACATTTCTTGCCGTTTCAGGCGGGAACGCCCTTGTACGCGCTAAGGACATTGAACGGAAGATAAATTCGGGGGAAACATTATCACCGCTTGCGGGGGTGCCGATTGCCCTAAAAGACAACATCTCCACAAAGGAACTTGGAACTACCTGCGCCTCAAAAATGCTGAACGGTTATCTACCCGTCTACAATGCCACGGTGGTTGAGCGATTGGATCAAGCTGGTATGATCATTATCGGGAAGCTCAACATGGATGAGTTTGCTATGGGCGGTTCCAGCGAAACGGGAGCGTTCGGTCCGGTTTTTAATCCGTGGGATATTTCCCGTGTTGCAGGAGGTTCTTCCGGCGGGAGTGCCGCCGCCGTCGCAGGGGGTGAAGTTCCGGCTGCACTTGGTTCCGACACAGGCGGGAGTATACGTCAGCCTTGTTCTTTCTGCGGTGTGACCGGCATAAAACCGACATACGGTGCGGTGTCAAGGTATGGGCTGATTGCTTATGCGTCGTCCCTTGATCAAATCGGACCGATTGGAAGAGATATCAATGACTGTGCCGCTTTATTGTCTGTTATTTCCGGACCGGATGAAAAAGACAGTACCTGTATTATGGAAAAGCCGTTTTGTTTCCATAATACAGATGCCGAACGGCTTGACGGCATCAAAATCGGTCTGCCCCGAAACTATTTGGACGGAGGTATTGATCAGGAGGTAAAAAACCGTGTTCTTGAAGCGGCGAAAGAGCTTGAATCGGCGGGTGCGGTTTTTGAAGAATTTGAAATGCCGATGATGGATTATATTGTAGAGGCTTATTATATTATCGCCGGTGCGGAAGCGTCCTCCAACCTTTCGAGGTATGACGGGCTGAAATACGGATACAGAAGTGAAAAGGCAAAAAACCTTTCCGAAATGTACCGATTATCCCGCAGCGAAGGATTCGGACTGGAAGTGAAAAGACGGATTATGCTTGGCTCGTTTGTGTTGTCGTCGGGGTATTATGATGCCTATTATAAAAAAGCCTTGCAAATTCGTACGTTAATCAAAGACACATATGACAGCCTGTTTCAGCGTTTTGACATGATTCTCTCACCGGTTGCCCCCACGGCGGCATACAAACTCGGTGCGAATATTGACGATCCCATGAAAATGTATATGGGTGATATCTATACCGTATCGGTCAATTTGGCGGGACTCCCTGCCGTTTCACTGCCCTGCGGATTTGATAAAAAGGCTTTGCCGGTCGGTTTTCAGCTTATCGGTGATACCTTTTCGGAAGAAAAGCTGATAAATACGGCACGGGTCTATCAGTGCAGAACGGATTACCATAAAAGGGTTCCCGAAGGGGGTGCAGCGATATGAGCCGGGAAGTTGTTATTGGTCTGGAGGTTCATGCGGAGCTTTCGACCAAATCAAAAATATTCTGTGGTTGTACGACGGAGTTCGGCGGCGAGGCAAACACTCATGTCTGCCCGGTTTGTTCGGGTATGCCCGGAGTTCTTCCTAAGCTGAACCGGACCGTAGTGGAATATGCCGTAAAGTTAGGTCTGGTTCTTGGCTGTTCCATCACAAGAAACGGTAAATTTGACCGTAAAAACTATTTTTATCCCGACCTTCCGAAAGCCTATCAGGTATCTCAATTATATACGCCGATTTGCCGTGACGGACAGATAGAAATTTGGACCGGCGGACAGAAAAAGCCAATCGGTATCCGTGAAATACACATGGAAGAGGATGCGGGAAAATTGATTCACGGTCCGGGGGACAGCGGCACCTTTATGGATTTCAACCGCTGCGGGGTACCTTTGCTGGAAATCGTTTCACAGCCGGATTTCCGAAGCGGTGACGAGGTGATTGCCTGTCTTGAACAGCTGCGTGAAATTCTTCTTTATCTTGATATATGCGACTGTAAAATGCAGGAGGGATCCCTGCGCACCGACGTCAATCTTTCGATTCGGCAGCCGGGCGGTGAATTGGGGGTGCGTACCGAAATGAAGAACTTAAACTCATTTAAAGCAATCAGACGTGCCATCGAATACGAAACCGAACGTCAAATCAATATATTGGAAAGAGGCGGAGAAATTATGCAGGAAACCCGGCGCTGGGATGATGAAAAAGGAGAATCCTGCGGTATGCGTTCCAAAGAAAACGCTCACGATTACCGTTATTTCCCGGAACCCGATTTATTGCCGATAGAAATCAGTGACGCTTGGCTGACCGGGATCAAAGAAAATCTTCCGGAGCTGGCTCACCAGAAACGACAGCGTTATATCCGCGATTACGGATTGTCCGAAAAAGAAGCGTCTGTCCTTACCGGGCATAAAAATATCTCCGGTTTATTTGAAGATATTTCGGAGCAAAGCGGAGAACCGACAGAGGCGGCACATATGGTAACCGGTTCCATCATGTACCTGATGAACAGCAGGGCTATGCTGCCGGAAGAACTGAGGGCGGACGGAAGCAAGCTTGCGGTTCTGATCTCCTTTGTTCTCAGCGGGAAGATAAACCGGAATACCTATAAGGAAGCAATTGAAGCGGTATTTACAAAGGATGCCGATCCGGAAACCTATATTGCCGAAAAAGGTTTATTCATGTCAAGTGATGATAAAACCATTACCGGGATTGTAACAGAGGTTCTTGCCGATCATGCGGCTGCCGCGGCAGATTATCACTCCGGCAGGGAAAAGGCATTTGGTTTTTTGATGGGGCAGGTCATGAAAAAACTGGGCGGGGCAGGAAATCCGGCGATGGCAGAGAAAAAGCTTAGGGAATTGCTTGGCGGATAGTACACAAAGATATGTATGTTACAGTAACCCCGGTTGTATAGCCGCATATCTATTATTCTGTAAATAAATCGACGAGGTGACAGGCAATGAAAAACATTCCGAGTTTGTTCGGGAGCATGGTCTTTCATGATGATGTTATGAAGGAAAAGCTGCCGAAGGACATCTATAAGGCATTGAAAAAGACAATGATTCAGGGTACACATCTGGAGCTTGACGTAGCCAATGTGGTCGCAAGTGCTATGAAGGACTGGGCGGTCGAAAAGGGTGCAGCACATTTTACCCATTGGTTCCAGCCCATGACCGGTATTACAGCCGAAAAACACGACAGCTTTATTTCTCCCTGCGGCAGCGGTAAAATCATTATGGAATTTTCGGGAAAAGAGCTTGTCCGGGGAGAGCCGGACGCATCCAGTTTTCCGTCGGGCGGTTTACGCGCCACTTTTGAGGCAAGAGGCTATACCGTTTGGGATACGACTTCATATGCTTTCATTAAGGACGACACACTGTGTATCCCCACGGCATTTTGTTCATACAGCGGTGAAGCGCTTGATAAGAAAACCCCGCTGCTTCGCTCAATGGAGGCCATCGACAAACAAGCATTGAGGATACTCCGTCTTTTCGGCAATACGAATACCCGGCGTGTTGTGCCGGAAGCCGGACCGGAGCAGGAATACTTTCTTATTGATAAAGAAATGTATTTAAAACGTCCGGATTTGATTTATACCGGCAGGACGCTATTCGGTGCGCGCCCTCCGAAAGGACAGGAGCTTGACGATCACTATTTCGGCAGCTTGAAACCGAGGGTGTCCGCTTTTATGAAAGAGCTTGACAAGGAACTTTGGAAACTTGGTATCTATGCGAAAACCGAGCATAATGAAGTTGCCCCGGCACAGCATGAGCTTGCTCCGATTTATGAAACCGTAAACAGTGCCACTGACCATAACCAGTTGGCAATGGAGATTATGAAGAGCATCGCAGGCAAGCATGGTCTTGCCTGTTTGATTCACGAAAAACCATTTGCCGGCGTGAACGGAAGCGGGAAACATAACAACTGGTCAATTAGTACGGATACGGGGAGTAATCTGTTTGAACCGGGCAATACGCCTCATGAGAATGCCCAGTTTTTATTGTTTTTGGTTGCGGTCATCAAGGCGGTAGACGACTATCAGGATTTAATCCGGGTTTCTGCTGTCAGTGCAGGAAATGATCATCGGATTGGTGCAAACGAAGCGCCTCCGGCAATTGTATCTATTTTTCTCGGCGAGGAGCTGACGGAAATTTTGGAATCTTTGGAGGCAAAAGAGGATTACCAGAAAAAAGAAACAAAACAGATGGAGATTGGCGTAACAGTCCTGCCGCATTTTCCGAAAGATACGACCGACCGGAACCGTACCTCACCTTTTGCTTTTACCGGCAATAAATTTGAGTTTCGTATGCTCGGTTCCGCATTTTCCATAGCCGACTCCAATATTGTGCTGAACACGGCGGTTGCGGAAATTTTGCGGCAGTTAGCGGACCGCTTGGAACAAGCGGAGGATTTTACATCCGAACTGGCACATATGATCAGGAAATATTTTCGTGAACATAAACGGATTGTTTTTAACGGAAACAACTATTCTAAAGAATGGGAAGCCGAGGCACGGAAGCGCGGATTGTCGAACTTACAAACAACCGTAGAGGCGCTTCCCGTATTTATTGCTCCCGGAAGCATTGAACTTTTCACAAAACATCATGTTTTTACCGAGTCAGAGCTTTATTCCCGGTATGAAATTCTCATGGAAGGTTATTGCAAAACCATTCATATTGAGGCGCTTACGATGGTAGATACGGTTAAAGGTGAGATTATACCTGCCTGTATTGATTATCAGAATGATTTGGCAAAGCTTCTGGAGCGGAAAAAGAATTGCGGGAAATATGATACAATAATGGAAGAACAATTATTATCCGGTCTTTCAAGATTATCCTCCGGTCTTATAAAAAAATTAGATATTCTTGAAAACGTACTTTTGGAATCCAAAGGAGAACAAGAAATTTCCGCTCAGGCAAGTTTTTATCGTGACAAGGTTTTTACGGCTATGTCAGAGCTTCGGCTTATTGTTGACGAGCTTGAAACGATCGTGGCGAGAAAGTATTGGCCGTTTCCGTCATATGCGAAGCTTCTGTACAGTGTTGTGTAAAATTTGACTCCTTGAAAAGAACATGATATGCTTTTCATCAGAAAGAGCTTTCGCCATGATGGAGAAACTTGCTCCGGAAGATATAGGGAAAAATTTCATTAAGAAAAATAACACGAAAAAAAACACGGAGGACATGCCTTGAACCAAGTAATTCATCAAATCGACCCAGTCTGCAATGAAAAATCACGTATTCTGATTTTGGGGACTTTTCCGTCGATTAAATCCAGAGAGGGAGGGTTTTACTATCATCATCCGCAAAATCGCTTCTGGAAAGTGCTGGCGGATTTAGTTCAAGAATCTGCTCCGCCTTTTTCCATTCATGAGAAAAAGGCATTTTTACTGCGTAATCATATCGCGGTATGGGATGTAATCAGGAGCTGTGACATTGTGGGTTCAAGTGACAGCAGTATACGAAACGTTATTCCGAATGACTTAAATCAAATCCTTTCCCATGTGCCTATCCGGGCAATCTTTGCAAATGGGAATAAAGCACATGAGCTTTACAAAAAGTATTGTATGAAAGAAACCGGACGGGCAGCTATAAAACTGCCGTCAACCAGTCCGGCGAATGCGGCTTTTAGCTTGGAAAAACTAACGGTATGCTGGCAGCTTGTCCATGAAGCATTAACACATCCTTGACGGAACATTTCTATAGGAAATGACATAAAAAACCGTCATTTCCTATAGCCCCTCCGGGGGATGCGTATGCTTAAAATAATTTATCTACAGTTTTTTTAATATCTCTTGTATGGAGATACCTTTTTCCCGTGCAATCCGCGCAACGTCTTCATATTCGGGTTTGGATTTCAGGACACCGAAACCACAGGAAGTTTTTACACTCACGGTACCGTATTCTGTTTTCACTTCGGATTGTTTCTTTTGTAAAGTATACCGGCGGCTTATATATTCTCTGATACCAAGTGTAGTTGTGTGCTTAAAAATCAATGCCAGCATTTTGTCCTTATCGGCAGTACGGCACATGCAGGTAAGACTTAATCCTGAACGGCATTTTTTCATACCAATCGGAGCAGTGTAAACATCAAGTGCCCCTTCATCAAATAAAAGCTGTTGTGCAAATGCTACAGCCTCCGGTGTCATATCGTCTAAATTACAGACAAGCTCCAATATTTCCCCGCCGATTTTTTCGGTATCCCCGATATAAGCCCGGACGCAGTTGGCTTTCTCAAAATCCTTTTTCCCCATGCCATATCCAAGTTTGTTTACCGTTATCACCGGCATTTTACAAAACTCCGATACAAAATATTTCAGCAATGCGGCACCGGTTGGGGTACATAATTCCCCTTTGGTATCATCATTGTATATAGGGATGTTTTGCAGAATAAAAGCGGTTGCCGGAGCGGGAACAGGCAGTATCCCGTGAGCGCAGCGGACATGTCCGCTGCCGGTATTAACCGGGGAAGCCAGAATACGTTCCGGCGCAAGCTCCTCTATCAGCATACATACGCCGATAATATCAGCGACCGCATCCATTTCACCTACTTCATGAAAATGAATTTGATTTACCGGTACACCATGTGCATGGCTTTCGGCACCGGCAATCAGCTTATAAACCGCAAGGGCATTCTTTTTAACCGTATCCGGTATGTCAAGGTGTCCGATTAAATGTTCAATATCATGATAACCATTGTGACGGTGTTCATGATGCTCGTGATGCGCTTCCGCCCCTTCTTCCGCCCCATGAACCGTAACACTTACATGGGTTCCGGTAATTCCGCATTTTACAGACGGTCCGGCAGATACTGCCGCACCCGGAATTCCTATATGATTCAGTCTTTCCACAAAATCCTCCGGGTTGTCGTGCAGTTCAAGCAGAGCCGCCATTAGCATATCACCTGCCGCACCCATATTACATTCAAAATAAATTGTTTTCATTTGTCAGCTCCTTTTAAATATAGGTAGTGTGTTTTAAACATAACGTCCATTTCTATAAGTTTCGCATTATTTTTATATTGGGTGACACATAATTGTTTCCCAGTCACTTGGAAAACCCATCATGACCAGTAAAGAATCTCTGCTAATTCGGTGGCTTTGTTTTTGATAATACAGGATGGCTTTTGCCAAGGAATTTTTAAATTCCATAAAATCCGGCGGTGGAAGCAGGTAGCGGAATGTGATTAACAATCCAAACAGATCACGTTTCCCATATGAATATTGTTGTCCTTTTTTAGGGATGTTCAATTCTGCGTGCAGAACGGTATCGGGGAAATCAATCTGGGCGCGGAAGGAAAACAGCCGCTCGTTATGTGCACAAACATTCCGGAACAGGGTTAGGATTTTAAAGTGACGCTCCAACTTGCGTTCGTTCACCTTGGGAAACTCCTTGCTGATATCGCTTTTGAGCCGGAAGGGGAGAAGGGTGTACAGTTGATCAGGGAGAAGTATCCTATGTCCTTCAAGGTTTCCCTCGCTTTTTCAATGTCGGGGATTTGGAGTTTTTTTTCATTGGTCAGCTTATCAATTTGTTGGTTGTATGTAAGAAATGGTTTGGTCATATCGCTACCCCCTATGTGTATTTGTATAAAAAAAGGAGAGCCCTCAGGTCCTCCCCCGGTCTCAGTCCTCGCAAGTATCTGAAACCTGATCACTGAAAACAGTTTAGCATGGGCGACATGAAAAGTCAATACCCTTCCCAATACTTCTGCTGCTGTTTTCAATGTTAGTATACGTTGTTGCTAGGAAAAAATGTACATCCGAGCCAATAACGGCTCTTTTTATATTCAGAGAAAAGCGGTGGAAATTATGGCATCAAGGATTCAGGGTATTACGGTTGAAATAGGCGGTGACACAACAAAGCTTTTGTTCCTTTTTATCCCTTTGGGTTCCGACGGAGTTGTATCTTTGAAATCTTAGGATAGACAGGAATTACTGATGATTTATCATACTGGCAAGATAACCCGCTCCGAAACCGTTGTCAATGTTTACAACGCTGACGCCGCTGGCACAGGAGTTCAGCATGGAAAGCAATGCGGATAACCCGTGAAAGGATGCGCCGTAACCGATACTCGTAGGGACGCCGATAACCGGACAATCTGCCAGGCCGCCTATGACGCTTGTAAGTGCGCCCTCCATTCCGGCAATGGAGATGATAACCTGGGCGTCCATTATCGTTTCAAGTTGTGACATGAGTCTGTGCAGTCCGGCGACGCCGACGTCGTACAGACGGACAATCCGGTTGCCGAGAGCTTCCGCTGTCAGTGCCGCTTCTTCCGCTACCGGAATATCGCTGGTACCGCCTGTGGCAATGACAATTTTTCCGCATCCGTCGGGTTCGGGGATTTTGCCGATGATTCCGATTCGTGCCGCTTGGTTGTATGTAAGCGGTACGGCTTTCTTTATGTCTTTCGCCGTTTCCGCCGGCAATCTTGTAATCAGTATCAGCTTTTCGCTTTTTCTGCGCATAGCAGAAACAATGCCAATAATTTGCTCCGGTGTTTTTCCCGCACCGTATATAACTTCGGGAGTGCCCTGACGGAACTCGCGGTGGTAATCGGGTTTGGCATAACCCAAATCTTCAAATGGTTCCGTATACAATGTTTTCAAGGCTTCTGCGGGGGACAGTCCCCCTTTCTGGACTTCCTGTAAAAGTTTTAAGGTATCTTGTTTATTCATGATGCCGCCGTCCTTCCAAATCCATAAGTATTATCCCAAAATAGGGCTTTATGGCATTCCTAATCATTTCCCGCTTTTGAACCGCTCGTTCCATTTGCCCTTGCGGGAATTGCAGCTTTGCGGCGTTATCCAGCACACGGACGCGAAAGTCAGTAAAGCCTAATGAAAATAGTATGTCCTCCGCTTTTTCCACACGTTCCAGTAATTCTGCCGTAATCAAATCGCCTGCCGGGATACGCGTGGCAAGACAGGCATAAGAGGGTTTGTTCCATGTAAATAATCCGGCATCCTTTGAAAGACGGCGTACCTCATCCTTGGTTATTCCGCACTCACGCAGAGGCGAACGGACAGAAAGCTCTGTTAAGGCTTTCATGCCGGGGCGGTCATTGATGTCATCGGAAGCGTTCGATCCGTCGATAATCAGCGGAATGCCGTCCGTCTGTGCCTGTTTTTGCAGCAAACCAAATATGGCGGCTTTGCAATAATAACATCGGTTGGGGGGATTGGCAGTAATCTGCTGATTTCCTAAAATATCCGTTTCCAGTACCGTAATGTTCGTTCCGATCTGTTTTGCCAGCCGATGGGCATCTTTCTGTTCGAATGCCGGCTGAAATGCCGTTTTTACAAAACAGGCTTTCACTTTTGCGCCATATCGTAATCCGGCATAAAGCAGATAGGAGGAATCCGCGCCGCCAGAAAATCCAAGTAAGACGGAGGGGTTCTCCATGAAAAATTTCTCCAAATTCATAATATCACCTTTTCGTTCTATAATCCAAATTCCTGCATAAGCTCGTGGTTATGAAACAGCGGCGGTTCACCGTCAGCCATAAGGCGTCCGTTTTTTAATACAATCACTCTATTGCAGACTTCCGCCGCAAATACCATATCATGTGTTGCAATTATTTTTGGGTGTTTCAGATTTTTCACCGTACCGGTCAGCAGGCGCTTGGCTTTTGGGTCAAGAAAGGCGGTCGGCTCGTCAAACATCAGGAAAGAAGGTTTCATAGCCAAAACCGTTGCGATGGCTGCCATACGTTTTTCACCGCCGGATAATTTTAAGGCGGAACGGTCTTTCAGATGGGTGATGTTAAGTTTTTGCAGTGTTTCATCAACACGGGTTCTGATTTCTTCTTCCGGCAGACCAAGGTTACGGCATCCAAAGGCAATGTCATCGTAAATGAGCGGCATAAACAATTGGTCGTCGGGATTTTGAAATACCAATCCAATCTGCCTGCGGACAGCATGGATTGTTTTTCTGTCAAGCGGTATCCCGTTTATTTCAATCGTACCGGATGCGGTTTCAAGGATACCCGTAGCGGCAAGAAGGAGTGATGTTTTTCCGGCGCCGTTTTCACCGATCAGGGCAATATTTTCACCCTCATTCAGAGTAAAGCTCAAATCGTCAATCGCTTTTGTTCATCCGGATAGGTAACGGTTACGTTATTTATTTTGAGCATGAAAAAATCCTCCCAATAATTTACCGAATGAAGCATTGATATCAGTGAAACGAAAAACGATACAGAGGAAACAGACGGAAAATAAATAAAGCCAATCCTTTTGTTCTGCCGGTCTGCCGTTTTTCGGCAAGGTTTGCAGAGCGTATCCCCTGCATTTCATCGCATGATAAACGCGTTCCGCCCGGTCAAAGCTGCGAAGCAGCAATTGTCCCGCAAAGCTTCCCATATCACGCATTTTAATCCCGCGGCTTCCGGTGCTTCGTAAGGAATAGGCAATATACATAGAATGTGCTTCCTCAAACAATATACCGATATAGCGGTAAGTCATTTCAAAAATGACAACAAAGATATAAGGAACCCGCAGGCGGCGCATAGAGAGCGTAATTTCCGCAAGCGGCGTAACGGATACAAAAAGCAGCACACCCATTACACAAAGATATGTCCGGAATAAAATAGTGAAAAAAGAGATCACTCCGTAACTGACAGCAATACCGCATATTGTAAATGCAGGTGCGCGGTCAAATATGATATTGGAAATTCCGGCAAAAAAGCAAAACGGAAGAGCAAGTAAAAACCGTTTCATTAATACCGGATAAGGGGTTTCAGAAATAACCATCAGAAGCAGGGGATAAAATATATAAGGAATCAACCGGCCGATGGCATATCTGTCAAATGATGCGATTGTTATAATGAAAACAGCCGTTGTAAACAATTTGACCGTTGGATGAATGCGGTGTATCCATGTATGACCGCCCGCCAATTGTTCCAATACATACAGTTCATGTGTCTTACTTTTCATTGTTTGCTTTATGCCGTTTTCTCACCTTGGCGATTGTAAATGCGGCGGCTCCCGCCAGCATAAATGTCAATACGCCGCCAATAATACCGGAAACGGCTGTTCCTGCGCCGGAATCATTTTCTCCGGCATTTTTCAGATTATAATCAGGCAGGAAAGCGGTTGAGTCTTGTATCTGTTTTACATTTTCAAGGGCGGAGTATTCGGTTTCAAGCTCGGCTGTTCCCGTAACCTTTTCCATTGCCCATTCCAGTCCGTCAGGATGGGAAGAAGCGAACAGGGAAAAGACACCGCCCAGTAAAATAGTAACAACGGCAAAAATGAGGATTACTTTCTTTATGGTGATATTGTTTGAAAGTGCTGACTTACGAAAGGTACTTTCCATGATTTCCGGACGCATCTTATATACGAAGCCAAGCACGGCGGCGGTAATAACTCCCTCAGCAAGCCCAATCACAAGATGAATCGGCTGCATGAAAAGCATAAAGGCTGAAAACGGAAGTTCCGAAATGCCGGAACCCCACGTTTCAAAAACCACACTAAAGGCACCGAGCTGCAGACTGACCATAACGGCAAGTAAGGAAGCCGCTGTGAGTTTTCCCGCCGTTATTCCTTTTCTCATAAAGGGTTTAAAAACCAACGGGTAAATAAGCAGGCAAGGGATAACGCCTAAGTTGAATATATTGCATCCGAGAGCAAGCAATCCTCCGTCGGCAAAGAAAAAACATTGGATAATCAATACGACAGATAAAGAAATGAGTGCGGGAAAACCGCCGAGTAANNAAGCGGCAAGCAAAATACCGCCCCCGATATGCCCGCTTGCCCCGACTGCGGGAATCGTAAAATTAATCATTTGTGCGGCAAACACAAAGGCGCCCATTACACCCATAAGGGGAATTTTTTTCTCGCCCAACTCATCGTTTTTGATTTTTACCGCCGCATAGGCATTGGCGGCTGCACTTACGGCGCACATCGCTGTGCCGACTGCGGGGGATAATAAAGCATCGGTCATATGCATAATAGTATATCCTTTCATTTAAAACGTCGTTACCGGCATTTTAATTTGATTTCATTTGATAAAGAAGTTCCTAATAAAGGATAACACAGAAAACCTGTTTATTCAAGCATCATATATTTCATAAAATTCTCACGGAACACCGTACTGGATTCCAGCGGTACCACCTGTGCCGTTTTTGCGAATGACGACGCTTTTTCAATCAGCCTCCCGTCTTGCAGTATCATAGCAGCACCCGTATGAGCGGCATTTCCGATACATACTGTCTTAGAAACGAGTTCCGGCGGAATCAATCCGATTCCGCCGGCATTTTCCGGGTTAAGAGAACTGCCGAATCCGCCTGCAATATAAAACACTTGAATCCCGCTCTTACAAACTCCGGATACTTCAATTAATGTTTCGATTCCTGCCCGGATTGCTCCCTTTGCCAGTTGGATATTCTGTATATCTTCAGGAGTAATATAGATATCCCCCGTGATCTTCAAAGGAGAATCCAGGTATCCCGTTTTTTTCACCAAACCGAGTTTCCGCATGGCAGCTAATAAATCAATCAGTCCGCTGCCGCAAATACCAATTGGCGGGGCATTCCCAATGGTAGAATATTTGATGCGGGAAGATGCCGGGCAAGTGTCATGTTCGAGCCAGACCTTATTGACGGCACCTTTCACACCATAAGTTCCGTGTGACAGACCATAACCTTCAAAGGCGGGACCTGCGGAAGCGGAAGCACAATAGAATATTCCGTTATGGATAAGCACAATCTCACCGTTCGTACCGATATCAGCAAACAGTGCGGTTTCATGTTTGTCGTACATACCGCTTGCCAAGATTGCCGTCACAATATCCGCACCGAGGAATGCGGAGATACATGGGGGAAGAGTCACGGACGCCGCTTTGGCAAGAGGAAGGTTTAAGCTGTCGGAGGGGATATCCTCCCCAAAAAGACAATCGGCGGTAAAAGGTGAATACGCAAGGGATTTTGGGCTTCTTCCCGTCAGCAGACAGAGCATTGCCGTATTGCCGGTTATGACTGCGGCGTCTATTATATCCGTGCGAATCTCCCTTTTGTCCGCAAGCTCCCGAATCATTTCACGCAGAGCGGTTTGAATCCCCGCTGTAAGTTCCGGTAAATCTCCGTGAACCGCTCTGTCAATACGGCTTATTACATCGGCGCCCATAGAGGTTTGCGGGTTTTTGCGTATTGCGGTTTCAAAAGACCCGTCGCTGCCGGAAAGTGCCGCACAGAGTGTCGTTGTCCCGATATCAACAGAAACCCCCCATGTTTTATATAATGAGTACGCTGATTTGGGAATGGTTTGTAATCCGGGGAGGATACTCATGGAAGAAAAATCCGTTTTCAGTAGGATGTTCATATCGCCTTCAACCTTTGTCTGACAGGCAAGACAGGGGAAGCCATTGATTTCAACGGAGCATTTTCGGCAAACACCTTTTCCTCCGCAGGGCATGTCAAGAGGGACGGCATGGTCCGTCAGGACAGAAGACAGTAACATTCCTCTGTCCGTCGTTATTTTTTCAGCAAAACCGTCAATGGTTATCGTGACCGCAGATTTTTTTTCCATCGCTCCGTCACCCCCTTTTCCTTATGATCAAAATATAACATAAAAGATATTCCGTTGACAAGAGATATTTACGGAGGATATAAAGGGGGCAGCGTCAAAGGCAATATCAAATAAAAATACATATTCCCCTTTTCTCCAAACTATGTTAGAATAGATGAGGTTAAGAATAAACAGTGATAGGGGGCATTTCCCATGAAACGAACATTTAAAGGCGGTATTCATCCTTATGACGGAAAAGATCTCAGCAAGGATATACCGATTCAAACGATCGAGCCGGAGGAAGAACTTGTTTTTCCGATGATACAGCATATCGGCGCACCGGCAAAACCGGTTGTTCAAAAAGGCGATAATATACTTATGGGGCAGTGTATCGGGGAATCCGGTGCATTTATATCATCAAACATAATCAGTTCCGTATCGGGCGAAGTAAAANNAGTGAAAGATATCGCTCCGCGGCTTACGGTTTCAGGGTCTGAAGTGACTTCCATTATCATAAAAAATGACGGACAAAATACTCCGGTTCCGGGTTTTGGAAAGGAGCGGGATTATCTGTCCATGTCCTCCGAACAAATCGTACAGGCGGTAAAGGACGCCGGAATTGTTGGCGCGGGGGGAGCCGGATTTCCGACGAACGTGAAACTATCCCCTCCGAATCCCGAAAAGATTGATACGGTTATTGTCAATGCCGCGGAGTGCGAACCCTATCTGACGTCGGATTACCGTGCTGTCATGGAAACACCGGAACAGATCGTAAACGGTCTGAAAGTAATACTTCATCTGTTTAAAAACGCGAAAGGCATTATTGCGACCGAGGACAATAAAAAGGACGCTGCCGCCAAGCTAATCGAAGCGGCGGAGGGTGAAAAAAATATTGAGGTGAAGATACTCAAAACAAAATATCCGCAAGGTGCGGAACGGCAGATGATATATGCGGTAACCGGACGTAAGATTAATTCTTCCATGCTGCCTGCTGATGCCGGATGTATTGTCAATAACGTGGATACGGTAACCTCAGTCTATCTGGCGGTATGTAAATCCATTCCGTTTATCCGGAGGATACTGACCGTTACGGGAGATGCCGTATCGAATTCGATGAATTATAAAATAAAGACAGGAATGACATATCAGCAGTTAGTGGATAAAATCGGCGGGTTTAAACAGGAGCCGGTTAAGATCATTTCCGGAGGACCAATGATGGGCTTGGCGCTGTTTGACCTGAATGTTCCGATTACAAAAACATCTTCCGCACTGCTTGCTTTTACGGAAGACGAAGTGGAACAATACCAGCCTACCGCATGTATCCGGTGCGGCAGGTGCGTCGACGTCTGTCCGAGCGGTTTGATTCCCCAGCGTATGCTTGCGTATTCCGATGCGTTTGATGACGAAGGATTTTTGGGGATTCACGGGATGGAATGTTATGAATGCGGAACCTGTACCTATGTATGCCCGGCGAAGCGGCGTATGACGCAGTCATTTAAACAGACACGAAGAAGTATATTAGATAACAGAAAGAAAGGATAGAGGGATGAGTGATTTATACCATATATCTGCTTCCCCGCATATACGAAGCGATATTACAACGAAAAAAATAATGACGGACGTTTGCATTGCACTTGCTCCGGCAACGCTTTTTGGAATCGGCTATTTTGGGTTGAACGCCTTTTTATTGATTGTTTCAACCTGTGCGGCTTGTGTGCTTACCGAGTATATTTATCAGAAATGTATGAAGCTTCCGCTGACGACAAGCGATAACAGTGCTTTCGTGACCGGATTGCTGCTTGCCCTGAATCTGCCCGCGGGACTTCCGGTATGGATGGCAATGTTCGGCGGTGTATTTGCCATACTGGTGGTAAAACAGTTATTCGGCGGATTGGGACAGAATTTTATGAACCCTGCCTTAGCCGGAAGATGTTTCCTGATGCTTTGCTTTACAACCAGAATGACAAGCTTTGTTGTGGAAAAGAGCGGTGAATTAAATGCGGTGACCGGTTATTCCGGGATCGACGGGATAACCGGTGCGACGCCTTTGGCAGTATTAAAGGGAGGCACGCCGCCGGACGTATGGGAAATGTTTTTAGGAACAACCGGAGGAACGATCGGAGAAACCTCTGCGCTGGCAATTCTGCTTGGTGCGGCGTATCTCGTATTTAAAAAGATAATCAGCCTCCGGATTCCCTTTGTATATATCGGGACATTTGCTTTGTTTATCGTAATTTTCGGAGAGCAGAGTTTTCACCTCGGTTATCTGGCGGCACATTTGTGCGGCGGCGGTTTAATGCTGGGTGCATTTTTTATGGCAACGGATTATGTGACGAGTCCGATTACGGCGAACGGCAAAATCATATTCGGTGTGATTCTTGGCTTGCTGACCGGAGTTTTCCGGGTGTTTGGGGCAACCGCAGAAGGCGTTTCCTATGCGATTGTGATCGGGAACTTATTTGTTCCCCTTATCGACCGTTTCACAATACCGAAACCGTTTGGCTATTTGAAAGATAAACAAAAACCTGTTCAAAAGGAAAGGGCGTGAAAAGGATGAAAAAAAGTAAAAGTTTAAAACGCAGGGGAGATTCCTTTTTAAAAGACGCATTGATATTGTTTGCTATTACACTGATTGCCGGCGGGCTGCTTGCATTGGTCTATAACATAACAAAAGGTCCGATTGAGGACGCAAAGGATAAAGTGGAGGCCGAATCCTATCGGGCGGTGCTGCCGGAGGGCAATACGTTTGAAGCCGATACGGCATTGGAACAGAAGCGAAAAGAGTTCAAGGCGGAGGGTACCGAAATCCAAAAGGTATTGGCGGCAAAGGATAAAGAAGGAAATACATGCGGATATGTATTCTTAGTGGTTGCCGAAGAAGGATACGGCGGAGATATCCAATTTTCGATGGGAGTAAATACAGAGGGAACGGCGGAAGGGGTCGAAATCATTCAGATGAATGAAACGGCAGGATTAGGAGCCAAAAGTACCGAGGATGAATTTAAAAATCAATTTAAAGGCGTCAGCGGCAATGTAACGGTTGTAAAAGGGGAACCTCAGGGGGAAAATGAAATCAGTGCGATTAGCGGCGCAACGATTACGTCCGACGCGATTACGCTTGCCGTCAATGAAGTCCTGCGTTTTATAAGTGAAATTTCATGAGAGGAAAGGGGAAGATTCANNTTAAAGAAAATCCGACATTTGTCCTGATGCTCGGAATGTGTCCGACGCTGGCGGTAACCTCGTCGGCAATCGGGGGATTGGGTATGGGATTGGCAACAACCGTAGTTCTCGTAATGTCAAATATATTAATTGCAATGCTTCGGAATATTATTCCGGATAAAGTGCGTATTCCGGCATTTATTGTAGTAGTTGCCACCTTTGTTACGGTGGTGCAGCTTCTTATGCAGGCGTACGTTTCTTTTCTATATGACCTTTTGGGAATCTACATACCGCTGATTGTTGTAAATTGTATCATTTTAGGGCGTGCGGAAGCATATGCTTCCAAAAACACGGTTATACTTTCGGCTATGGACGGGATCGGAATGGGAATTGGCTTTACGGCAGGGCTGACCTTAATCGGAATCTGCCGTGAACTATTGGGCAGCGGCACCTTTTTCAGCCTCCGAATCACACCGGAAGCATTGGAACCGGCAGCGATATTTATTTTGGCACCCGGTGCATTTTTTGTCCTTGCCTTACTGACGGCAATTCAAAACAAGTTTCAGATGCCGTCGGCGACAAACAAAAAGAATCGGAACAATCCTGAAAACTGCGGGCATGACTGCAGCGCATGCGGCGGTTGTATCGGCAGAAGCGGACTGGGAGGTAAACAATGAACATTATATTGATATTAATCGGGACAGCATTAATTAATAATTGTGTATTAAGTCAGTTTCTGGGATTGTGTCCGTTCCTCGGAGTTTCAAGAAAAGTAGAAACGGCCGCCGGGATGGGTGCGGCTGTTGTATTTGTAATTACAATTGCCTCGGCGGTTACGGCGGTTATTTATAACTACCTGTTAATTCCCTTTGATGCATCGTACTTACAGACCATCGTTTTTATATTAGTGATTGCAGCGTTGGTTCAATTTGTAGAAATGGTATTGAAAAAAATCATGCCTTCGCTTTATAAGGCATTGGGTGTTTATCTCCCTTTGATTACGACAAACTGCGCGGTACTCGGTGTGGCGCTTACAAATGTACAAAACGATTACGGTATTTTTCTGAGCGTCGTAAGCGGATTCGGAACCTCAGCCGGATTTTTGTTTGCGATTGTAATTATGGCGGGAATCCGTGAACAGACAGAGCATAACGATATTCCGGAGGTGCTGAAAGGTTCTCCGATCGTATTGATTACCGCAGGGCTGATGGCAATCGCATTTTGCGGTTTTGGAAGTCTGGCGGGATTATTATAAAAGATTTGTATTGTGCCGCGGCGTTTATGCTGTTCGGTACCGGTATAATACGCAAAGGAGGTTTACAGAATGGATATATTAAGCATTGTGACGGCATTGGCTATTATCGGGGGAACCGGTCTTTGTATCGGACTTCTTCTCGGAGTTGCCGGAAAAAAGTTTGCGGTAGAAATTGATGAAAAGGAAGAAAAGATTCGCGGGCTGCTGCCGGGTAACAATTGCGGTGCCTGCGGTTATGCGGGCTGTGATGACTTGGCAAAAGCAATGGTATCCGGTGAGGCGCCGCCGGCAGCTTGTCCGGTAGGGAGTGAGGAGTCGGCAGCGGAGATTGCAAAGGTGTTAGGGGTGTCGGCAGGAACAAGGGAAAAAATGACAGCCCATGTAAACTGTCAGGGTACCTGTGATAAGACAAAAAATAAATACCGTTATTACGGTATTCAGGACTGCCGGAAGCTTGCATTGATCCCCGGCCGGGGTGAAAAGGCATGTGATTATGGCTGTATGGGTCTGGGTTCCTGTAAAGATATCTGTCAGTTTCATGCGATTGTCATAAAAGACGGGATTGCCGTTGTTGATAAAGAGATATGTAAAGCATGCGGACAGTGCGTGGATATCTGTCCGAATCATTTAATCGAGATGATACCGTATCAATCCCAATATCATGTTCTTTGCAGTTCAAAGGCAAAAGGAAAAGATGTGAAAGCGGTTTGTGATGCTGGGTGTATTGGCTGTAAACTATGCGTAAAACAGTGTGAATTCGGTGCGATTCATTTTGAGGATAATCTGGCGCACATAGATGCTGAAAAATGTACCGGATGCGGAAGATGTGCGGAGAAATGTCCTGTTAAAGTGATTCATTAATCATATACATTAGCCCACGGCAGAGCGTTCCAAACCGTCAATTCGCACGAATCGCTCTGTCCGTTTGGCAATTTAGCGGTAATCGTTGTCTGACCGCCGCTGATTGCCCTTACCCGTCCTTTGGCATTTACGGTGGCAACATGTTTGTCACTGCTTGTATAAATCGGCATACAAGATGAATTTCTCGGTTTGATGGTCGGTTTCAATACAAGTGAATTCCCGGTGTCCATTTCAATTTGACTGGTCTTAAATTTTACACTGAAAGCCTGCGGGGTAACGTGAATTTTACAGGTTAAAGACGCAATCAGCCTTTTTTTATGCTTGACATTTATCTTTACGACTGCGGTGCCGGTATCCAGGGCGCGAATCTGAACCTTTCTGGACTTGGCGGAAACATGAGGCACGCGGATAATATCGTCTTGCTCGGTCTTAAAGTATAGTTTATATTTCTTTTTGGCATTATAAACCCGTAGGGTAAAATTTTGATTCATAACAAGGGTAACAGATTTTAAATTAATACGCATTGGCTGTGCGGCAATGCCGCTTTCCTTATTCAGTCCCAGAATGGAATAGGAAAGTAAACCAATAAACAATAAAATTGTAAATAATATTTTCTTCATAGAAGCACTCCCATTTTTAATTTATATGATAACCGAATCGTGGTTTATTCTGACTTATGGATAAAACGTAACATTTTTATATGGCACAATGTTGTCAGTAAGAACGGCATTTCAGTCTTGTTTTTGTGTATTTTCTGGAATATAATAATAAGTAATGCATTACGAACAGAAGGAGGGGTACTATGCAGCAAATATTGATTGTAGACGACAACGATGGGATTACAGAAGTTTTGGCAACATATGTGGCAAAAGAGGGATATGAGCCGATTATTGCCAAAGACGGGATGGAAGCATGGGAGCTGTTTGGAAGAAGCGAACCGTGTATTGTACTGCTTGATATCATGATGCCGGGAATGGACGGCTATAAGCTATGTGAAAAAATCAGGGAGATATCACAAGTACCCATTATCCTTATTACGGCAAAAGGAGAAGATTATGAACGGGTAATGGGTCTGGATATCGGTGCGGATGATTATATCGTAAAGCCGTTTAGTCCGGGGGAAGTGATGGCAAGGATTCGCGCCGTGCTGAGAAGGATGGGGAAAACAGATACCGATAAAAAAAGTAAGATTATCAATATCAATGATCTCACGGTCAATCTGGATACGTATACCGTATTTATCGGAGGAGAAAAGATTCTGCTTACAAAAAAAGAGGTGGAAACCATGTGGATTCTGGCAGAGAATCCGAGCAAGGTTTTTACAAGGGACAATCTGTTGGACAGCCTGTGGGGGCAGGATTATTTCGGTGACAGCAGAACCGTGGACTCCCATATCAAACGTTTGCGCGCAAAGATAGACAAGGTAGAACATCCGTCATGGGAGATAAAAACGATTTGGGGATTAGGCTATAAACTGGAATTGATTGTATAGAAAGCAGCGTAGCAGCTAAGAATGAGGTTTCATATGAATCGATTATATTGGCGGATTTTTTTATATTTCGGGATGGCGCTGATTGTTCTTTCCGTGTTTATCAGCCTTGTATATACGCGCTTAAACCGCAGTAACATTGAAGAAATATCCCAGGAACAACTGCGTCTTTTAGCCGGTAATATCGGGGTTCAGGTAAATTATTATGCGGAAGAGAAGGATACCGACGGATTCTCTTCTTACCTTACCGCCTTGGAAGAATTTTGGATCGTTCAAAATACAGACATCTGGCTGATATCCAATGCAAAAGAAAAATACGGAATGAGCTCTGATTTTACCAACGTGGAATTATCCCATGTGGATTTACCGGATCGGACCGATGAAATAATAAAAAATGCTTATCAGGGCGCAACAGAAAGCTACAGTGATTATGATGAAATTTATGAGAGGACAATGATTCATCTGGCGGCTCCGATCAGAGATAAGGCAAACCGGATTATCGGGGTGGTCATACTGAATTCGGCAATGGAGCGGCAGGAAGATACGATCTTAAAATATCAGCAGTATATGGTGATCAGTATTTTGATTGCATTGATTGCATCGGCATTTATCGTTATGTTTTTTACCAAGCAGATTTCAGGTCCCATCTCCAGAATGAAACAATTTGCCTTTAAGCTGGCAAAGGGAAATTACGAAGAAAAGACTCATATCAAACGCAGGGACGAAATCGGGGATTTGGCAAAAAGCCTGGATATCCTATCGGAAAAATTAAAAGAAGCGGAAGAAATGCATGACAATATAGAGCAGAACAGGCGGGACTTTTTTGCAAATATTTCTCATGAACTGCGGACGCCGATAACGGTACTGAAAGGTTATGCGGAGGCATTAGCCGACGGATACATTTCAGATGATGAGAAGCAGAAGGATTACCTTGCAAGAATCTTAAGGGAATGTACCGGTATGGAACGGCTGGTTGCGGATTTGCTGACCATTTCCAAAATCCAAAATCCCGATTTTGAAATAGAAATGGAAGTCACGAATGTGATTGCCATTATGCAGGATGTGCTTCGGAGTATGCGGGTGATTCTGGCAAAACGGGATATCACTGTTACGATGGATTATCAGGATGAAATATCATTTGCATTATGTGATTATGACCGTATCCGCCAGTTATTTGTTGTGCTGGTGCAGAATGCAGTCAAATATTCGGAGGATGGAAGTTCAATCGAAATCTACATTGGAAAAGAGGATAAAAAGCTTATTATCACAATTACCGATCATGGAATCGGTATTGCGGAAGAACAACGGGAAATGATATTTGAGAGGTTTGCCAGGGGAAGCAACCATGAAGTGAAAGATGGTTCCGGTCTGGGGCTTGTCGTTGCCAGAAGTATCGTAGAGAGGCATAACGGTTCGATTGAAGTGAACAGTACATTAGGCGAAGGGTCCTGTTTTATTGTACGTCTTCCCGAAGCAAAACCGCCGGATATGTAAATATTTTTCTTAAATCAGTATTGAAGCGCTAAGTACCCGCATATCTATTTGATGTGCGGGTATTTTTATTTGGGGTGTGTCTGAAAACTTCATGTTTTTAGGAAAGTTTTTGTCTTGCGGAGCAACGTTTGCCAAGCAAACGTTGGCGGCTGCATTTTCCAGACAACCATTTTTTAATCGTATTCCCATCACATTTTTATATTTTATGCATTAAATATAGTATATTGACATCATAGGAGGATTTTCCGGTGAAAAAGTCGAAAATATACGTCTATGCCATTTGCAAGAACGAAGAAGCCTTTGTCGGCCGCTGGATGGACGCCGTTAATGAGGCGGACGGTGTGATCGTTGTCGATACCGGTTCTACGGACAATACAGTTGAAAAATTAAGAGAAAGAGGAGCTGTTGTTTATGAAGAAACATTTACTCCCTGGAGATTTGATACCGCGAGAAATGCGGCGTTGAATCATATCCCGGAAGATGCGGATATCTGTGTGTCGAATGATATTGATGAGGTTTTTGAACCGGGCTGGAGAGAGCATTTAGAAAAGGCATGGGATAAAGACTGCACATGTGCAAAATACTGGTTTGTTTGGGAGCAAAGGAGCGAGGGCATTCCGGAGAAAAGATTTATCATGGAAAAAATACATAGCAGGCATGGATATCAATGGGTTCATCCGGTACATGAAGTATTGGCTTACAGTGGGGAAAAACCGGAAAAATCTATTTATATCGAAGATATTTTACTGGTGCACAAACCGGATCCGGGTAAATCACGCGGACAGTATTTACCCTTGCTGGAATTATCATCCCAGGAAAATCCCGACGATGACCGCATTAAATTTTGGCTTGGCAGGGAGTATGTATACCAGGGGATGAATGACGACGGGATCAAAACCCTGGAGGAGCATTTAAAAATGCCCAGCGCAGTCTGGAAAGAAGAACGCAGTGCCTCAATGAGGTTTATTTCCCGTGCATACCGTGCAAAGGATGATAACCACAATGCATTGATATGGCTCTATAAAGCGGCGGCAGAATGCATGATGAGCCGTGAAACATGGCTTGATATGGCAAGAATGGGCTATGATACAAGAAATTGGGTTCTCTCATTATGGGCGTCGGAACAGGGCTTGAAGATTAAAAATTCCAGCAAGAGCTATTTGGTTGAAGCGGATGCATGGGGGTATCTGTTAGAGGATTTTGCGGCAATTGCGGCATATCGTCTTGGTTTTTATCCGATTGCTTTTGCTCATGCATCGTCAGCATACAATGCCGCTCCGAATGATGACAGACTCAGGCAGAACCTGAGGTTTATCGAAAAAACACTTCAGGAACAGGAATGAGGTATAGTGTGAAACAAAATACGTTTCACACGGCGAATTTGTGCTTACGCACAAATGTCGCGTATATTATGCGCAAAGTACGTGCGCAAGAATGAGGTATAAAATGAATCAATATAAAATCTGTGTATATGCCATTTGCAGGAATGAAGAAAAATTTGTTGACCGTTGGATGGATTCTATGGGAGAAGCCGATTCTGTTATCGTCTTAGATACCGGTTCTGAAGATAATACCGTGGAGAGATTGCGGCAGCGGGGGGCGGAGGTAATTGTTGAAAAAATCAGTCCGTGGCGGTTTGACAAAGCCAGAAACCGATCCCTGTCCTATGTCCCGGAGGATGTTGACATTGCCGTATGTACCGATTTAGACGAAGTATTTCGTCCGGGATGGAGAAAATTGCTTGAAGAAGCATGGACGCCGGAAACGACGATGGCAAATTATTTATATAACTGGAGCCTGAACCAGGACGGGACGCCGCACACACAGTTTACTTATTTCAAAGTACATGTCAGGGATTGCTATGAATGGATATGCCCGGTTCATGAGTATCTGAGGTTTACGCCGGGAAAGGAACGGATTCAGGAAAAAAAGGTATTTGTAAACGGGATGATTCTGGATCACTACCCGGATCATACCAAGTCAAGGTCTTCGTATCTGCCTCTTTTGGAAATGGCAGCAGAGGAAACGCCGAATGATGACCGGATGACGTATTATTTGGGGCGTGAATACATGTATTTCGGCAGATGGAACGATTGTATCCGGACAATGGAGCGTTATTTGGCATTGCCGGGCGCAAAGTGGAAAGAAGAACGGTGTGCGGCAATGCGTTGGATGGCAAAAAGCTATTTTATGCTCGGCAGTGCCGATAAAGCACATGAAATATATTATCAGGCAATCGCAGAAGTGCCCGACATGCGGGATGCTTATATCGAATGCGCACAGATGGCGTATTCATTAGGTGATTGGGTGACGGTATTATACATGACAAACGAAGCGTTAAAAATAAATAAGAAATCCGTTGTATATGTGAATATGGGATATTCATGGGATTATACACCGGATGACTTAGCCGCTATTGCAAATTATCAGTTGGGAAACTATGAAACATCATTGATCCATGCAAGAAATGCGCTGAGTTATGCGGAAGATGATGAACGCCTGCAAAGCAATCTGGAGTTGATTCAGTTAAAATGCGGGGTGTAGCGGAAGTGCTTAAAATCATATTAAGAAATGTAATTGGGGTATGCTTGGGTGTATGTCTTGGATAGAGATCCTGCGCTGGACAAAACTCATAAAGAAATATATAATAAAACAGCAGATTAATCGTAAGGAGAAAACAAATAGAGTATACCCCTGTAAACGAAAATAAACAGGAAAGCATAGGGATTGAATAATTATGATTCATACAGATGACCTGTACATAGTAAACTACTGCCACCCTAATTGTATGCCGTTTATGAATATCTGCCGGTTACCAAAAGAAGAAGCATTTTCATTGGCGTACAAAATGGCGGAGGAGAATCCCGGAGTTACCGCATTCGGAAGATTTGCCGATTTTGAGAATTACTATCCGGGGAGGATGAAACAAGAGGAATACCTTTATAGCAAGTTTGTTTCTCTTGGCGGAAAGCCGGTTGAGAAACATCCGCTGTCCTTTGTGCTGCAAGGAAGTGTATTTCTTGATCACTGGTTTGGAAACGGTATCGTAAATAAGATAAGATTAAATAAAATACCGCCTGAATTGATCAGCTTCACGTTAGGCGATAGTATGACGCAATATAAAAAAGCAGGGACTTTAACAATGTATACAAAAGAAATGCTGCTGAATATTATGAATGGCTACAGCGGTTCCATAGAGGAGTTCATGACCGAAACAGAGGATAAATACCATTATATCGAAGTACAGCTATGGGATGATGGTTATTGCAAGTCATAGTACCGCCCTCAAAAGTACATCCTCTTATGATTCCGGTACCGGTTTCTGCGGAACAGCAGTTCATGGAACAACAGCACTTCTGCCATATCACGAAAAACGGTATCTTCTTCTGATATTTCAGGGTCTTTCTCCGCACATTGCTTCACAATTTTATGTGCCAGTATCTGGAACAGTGTTTTGTCCGGATATTCATCAAACATCGGGCTTCCCTCATACTCCAGTTTATCACATTCTTCTTCAATCATCGGCAGCACCTTTTTTGTTGCCTGGGGGTACAGGTATTTTAAATAAGAGATATCATTTTCCTGTTCCGCTAATTTTTCCGCACCCATAACAGGCGGCAGACTGGGAACCATAGGATGATCATAAAAGAATAAGGAGTAATCTTCATTCATAATAGCCATAATAAATCTCCACAAAGGATTCATATTTATTTTAATTATATGATTTGAAAGAAAAATCGTGTATCATACTTGAAATCTTTAGGTAAAATCGTTACAATGGTGAGTACAGGGAGGGCAGACGATGGTAAAAAGAATATATAAGATTATTGTACTGATTTTTGTTTTTATCGGAGCACTTTTTTTCTTTGGCAGCAGGATGGAAAATAACCAGACCATTGCCGAAAAGACATTGAGTATCGGCAAAGAAAGTTATCCGGTGCTGACGGTTACGACAGGTCAAAATACCATAAATACACTGTATGGATACAGAGGTTCCTTTGATCCGGCGATTGTACGCCAGTCCATTACGCCGGTGAATGAATCCAAGACCATTACGCTGAACATTATGGAATCACCGACGATTTTACAAAAACTGCAATATGAGATTATTGACAAAGAATCGGGTGAGATTTATTTTACCAAAGAAATTCCCGCATTGGCAAAGGGTGAAAGAAAGATATCCATAGAGCTTGACTATGCGTTGGAAACCAGTCGGGAATATATTTTCTCGATAACGGGAACAACGGATAAAGGACAGCAGATTCGTTATTTTACACGAATTAAATATTATGTTGACGAAACGAATCTAAAAGAGAAAATACAATTTGTTACGAAATTTCATAGAAGTACATTTGACAAAGAGAAAGCGGAGGAATTGGCGCCGAATTTAGAAACAGATCCCAATAAGGACAACAGCACGCTGGCTAATGTAAATATAAAATCGGATGTGAATTTAATTACCTGGGGCAAATTGAATCCGGAGGTTACTTCCGATGTTATACCGGTCATTAAAGAATACAACACCGAAACCGCTTGCGTTCAATTGAACTATTTTGTAAAGTCAAGAGCGGCATCCGGTAAAATGACCTATCATGTCAAAGAATTCTATCGTGTTCGCTATACTGCTTCCCGATTGTTTCTTCTGGCTTTTGAGAGGACAATGGAGGCTGTCTATGACCCCCAACAGGTAAGTCTGAATCAAAGCCAGTTAAAAGTAGGGATTACCGAGCAAACGGATATGAAATTATTGCTTTCGGAAGATAAGCTTCATTTGTACTTCACAAGGAACGGCATTCTCTATCATTATAATATGGAAAAAAATAAAAATGAAATGGAGAAAGTTTTTTCCGTATTCAGTAATAATGCGAAGAAAATCTATCAATTGAATAATGAACATGAGATTCGGCTCAACAAATTGGATACGGACGGAAGTCTTTATTTTACCGTACTCGGATATATCCAAAGAGGAGAGTTTGAAGGAAGGGTTGCCGCAGCTTTGTATCGGTATGACACAAAAACAGCGGTACTGGAAGAATTGGTTTATCTGCCGATGGATACGACCTATCAGAAGCTGAAAGAGGATATGGATTCGTTCAGTTATGTGAACAGCAAGGGCGTATATTATTTTTCGATCGCCGGTGTCGTTTATTCTTATAATATTTTAGGAAAACGGCTGAGTATTCTTGCCGAAGGGATTACCGACGAAGGATTTCGGGTGGTGGAAAACAAGAACAGCTACGTATGGTCGTCTTCTTTTGAAAAGGGTTATGGAGAAAGCATTACGGTTTTTAATCTGGAAACGGATGAACGAAGAGAAATAAAAGCGCCGGGCGGCGATACATTGATACGGCTGCTGGGAACGATTGATTCCAATATTGTGATTGGGTATGTAAAAAAGCCGGATATCGTGAAAACGGCAGACGGAACGGAAATTGTTCCCTGCTATGCAATGAAAATTATTGATACGGCAGGGAAAACCCTGAAGTCATACCGAAGGAATTCTTATTATATTCGGGATGTTGAAATTAACGGTACTGTAATTTCGGTTGACCGCTGTAAAAAGGCAGGTAAAAAATCATACAAGAAGGTTCACGGTGACAGTATCCTGAACCAGTCCAGTACAGAAAAAGAAAATGTATCGCTTACATCACGCTTGACAGAAGGCAGTCTGACGGAATGGTATATCCGGCTGCCGTCAAATTATTTATTGTTAAAAGAGCCGGCGGTTACAGAACGGAAAAATGAAGTGATAACGAGTGAATATGCCGTTCATTTGGAAGAAAAAACGATCAATAAATATTATGTCTATGCATTGGGGAAAATTACAGGAAGTTACGAGGACCCGGCAGAAGCGATACGCCGGGCGGACGAACAGATGGGTACGGTAATCTCCAACACACATCAACTAGTTTGGGAGCGCGGCGGCAGTTATTTGATGAACAGCATTGCCGGAATAGAAAAGACCAAATCAAATGCTCGTATCAGCAATCCGGCGGCATGTGCATATATGGTTTTGAAAGCAAACCATGTGGATGCCGATGCCGAAGAATTGACGAAACTGAAAAGACCGATTTATGATATGCTTCTTGAATATATGGAACATCCAATCAATCTGACCGGGATAACACTGGAACAGGCAATATATTTTGTCAGCAGCGGAAAGGCGGTAATCGGAATGACAGGAAAGAACACTGCCGTCGTGATCAGTGAATATACGCA
The DNA here is from genome assembly GCA_002293545.1 of Lachnoclostridium sp. UBA933. Taxonomy (GTDB): domain Bacteria; phylum Bacillota; class Clostridia; order Lachnospirales; family Lachnospiraceae; genus UBA933. The sequence goes on from DBDL01000100.1 coordinate 29,883, forward strand.
GACTTCCGTTACGGTAATCCGTCCGGAAAGCGGAAAGAGTGAAAAAATCAGCCGTTCTCAGGCAAATCATATGTTTGAAGATGCAGGCAATATATTTATCGGTTATATGAATTAAAATATATGGAGGAAATATGGACGCAAGAATTGAAAAATTGGCACAAACGTTAGTACAGTATTCAATGAGGGTGAAAAAAAATGATAAGGTATATGTACATTGTATCGGCGCGGCGGGGGTTGATTTGACCAGAACGGTAATCAAAGAAATTTATGCGGCAGGGGCGTATCCGTTTCCACATTATACCGATTCGCAGATAGAGCGGGAAATGCGTATGCACTGCGAAAAAGAACAGCTTCAGATTATGGCGGAGGCAGACGGCGGAAAAATGGATCAGATGGATTGTTATGTCGGGATACGGGGAAGCGATAATGTCGCGGAGCTATCGGATGTACCCGGTGAGAAGCAGAAGCTTTATGATTTGTATTACGGGATTCCGGTACACAATGACATCCGCGTGAAAAAGACGCGCTGGGTTGTTTTGAGATACCCGAATTTTTCAATGGCACAATTAGCCGATACCAGTACGGAAGCATTTGAAAATTATTATTTTGATGTGTGCAATCTGGACTATTCCAAAATGGATAAAGCCATGAATCCTTTGAAAGAACTGATGGATAAGACGGAGAAAGTCCGCATCACGGGACCGGGGACCGATCTTCGTTTTTCGGTCAAAGGGATTCCGTCTGTTAAATGTGCCGGAGAATGCAATATTCCTGACGGTGAGATTTATACCGCGCCGGTAAAGGACTCGGCAGAGGGTACCATTACGTATAATGTTCCCTCTCTTTATCAGGGGTTTACATTTGAAAATGTGTCGCTGACATTTGAAAAGGGTAAGATCGTGAAAGCGGCCGCTAATGATAATAAACGCGTCAATGAAATATTTGATACGGATGAGGGAGCGCGTTATGTCGGCGAATTTGCGATAGGCGTCAATCCTTTTATCACAAACGCGATGAAGGATATTTTATTTGATGAGAAAATCATGGGTTCCATCCATTTTACTCCGGGGAACTGCTATGATGATGCGCCGAACGGAAATCGTTCGGGAATCCATTGGGATTTGGTGTTGATTCAGACGCCGGAATACGGCGGCGGTGAGATCTATTTTGACGATGTCCTGATTCGGAAAGACGGCAGATTTGTAATCAAAGAACTTCAGTGCCTGAATCCGGAGAATTTAAAATAACCATAAGGGGAAAAGACCGTGAAAGATTTAATCAGACAGGCAATTACCGCCAGAGAAAATGCATACGCACCGTATTCGGGGTATCGGGTGGGTGCGGCGTTAAGAACAAAGGGAGGCAGGATTTATACGGGCTGTAACATTGAAAATGCCGCTTTTTCCCCCAGTTGCTGTGCCGAGAGGGTATCCTTTTATAACGCTGTTAGCTGCGGGGAGCATGATTTTGAGGCCATTGCGATTGTCGGGGGACCGAAAAACCATATGTCGGGTCCGGCGCCCTGCGGTGTGTGCCGGCAAGTTATGGCGGAGTTTTGTGACCCCTATTCTTTCCAAATTATTATGGCAAAATCCGAAGAGGATTATGAAACGATAGTATTGGAAGAATTATTGCCGAGGGGGTTTTCGCTGCCGTCGGATAAAACGGAATCAATAAAAAAGAACCGTACGTAATCACAATCGGCAGACAGTGTCCGGTGAGCGGTTGAATCCGTATTCCGATGGATGATTGATTTGACATCGTTTCATTTTTTAGGTATGATACATTTTATAGATTACGATAAAGGAGTAAGGACAATGAACATAAACCAAAATTATTTTAACTTAAAGGACAGTTATCTCTTTTCTACCATCGCTGAGAAGGTAGAGGATTTTACGAAAAGGAATCCGGAGAAAGATGTTATCCGGTTAGGAATCGGAGATGTTACCTTACCGCTTGCACCGGCGGTAACCGATGCCATGCAAAACGCTGTTGCCGAGATGGGGAAAGCCGAAACTTTCAGGGGTTACAGGTCAGATATGGGGTACGATTTTTTACGTCATGCCGTTGCCGGTTATTATAGGAAAAAGGGAGTGGCTTTGGAGGAGACGGAAATTTTTATCAGTGACGGAGCCAAGAGTGACACCGGTAATATTCTTGATATTTTCGGAAAGGATAATGTTGTGTTAATCCCGGATCCGGTCTATCCGGTTTATGTGGATACGAACATTATGTCAGGGAATAAAATCATCTACATGAACGGAAATGAAGAGAACGGGTTTTTGCCTTTACCCGACTATAATATTAAGTGCGATATCATTTATCTCTGTTCCCCGAATAATCCGAGCGGAGCAGTATATACAAAGCAACAGTTAAAGCAATGGATTGATTATGCGCTGGAAAATGAAGCGGTTATTTTATTTGACAGTGCTTATGAAGCGTTTGTCCGCGGAGATGATCTTCCGACAAGTATCTATCAGGTGGACGGAGCGAAAAGGTGTGCGGTAGAAGTTTGTTCGCTTTCCAAAACGGCGGGATTTACCGGAACAAGATGCGGCTATACCATTTTCCCGCATGATTGTAAAGCCGGTGACGTATCACTCAATCGTTTGTGGCTGCGCCGTCAGTCAACAAAGTTTAACGGCGTTTCTTATATTGTACAGCGCGGTGCGGAAGCAGTATTTACCGAGGAAGGAATGAAGCAAACCAGACAAAATATAGATTATTACTTAGACAATGCAAAAAGGATTGCCGCGGCATTAAAGGAACGAGGCATATGGTTTGCCGGGGGAGAAAATTCACCGTATATATGGTTTAAATGCCCTAAGGGAATGTCATCCTGGGAGTTCTTTGACCATCTGCTTTCCGAATCCAATATCGTCGGGACGCCCGGTGCCGGATTTGGAAAAAACGGAGAAGGATTTTTCCGGTTATCAGCATTCGGAAGCCGTGAAAATGTAATCCGGGCAATGGAACGGTTGGAGATATGATAAATGATCAGATTGCCAATCCATTCCGGACGGATTAAAGGATGAAAAAAGATGTGTATAAGTGCTTTACGGCATAGGCAGAGTTTTATGGAGATGCATGTATGTAAGTGCTTTACGGTATAGGAAGAAAGATATAGAGATTGCGGGGAATCCTACTACATGGGGTTTTCCCGCAATCTCTATATCTTTTATAAATTATTCTGCGGCTTTCGGTATAAGAATAACATCTGCTATTGTCATCGTATTGATTCCGTCTACACCAAATGCAAAGTTAAAGTACGAACCGGTTAAATCTGACGGAGGAGTGTTTCCGCTTACGGATTTCTCCCCGCTGAAATCAAAGTCTGCTCTGTATATACCATCTATTACATCAATTTGTCCGCTGACCGGTGCGGCATTTGTCCAGTTGTTACCCGATTGAAGTGCGGCATCCGTACAAGCTATGATTGGTGCAGTCCAATTTCCGGCACCGTTAAGATCGTTTGGCGTAAACATCTGAAGCCATCCGCCTGACGTGGCGGCATTGGCATATACGCCGCCGATATCCGCAATGGTCAAATCCGGATTGTCATCGGAAATTCCGCTTAAATCAACAATAAAACCGATACCGTTGTTATAGGCAGCAGAACTTGTAACATTCAGAGATGCCTGATACCCTGAAGTGTCGAAAATTGTTTCCGCCGCGTTTTGTGATGCATTATACGCATTGTAGATAGGAACACGATATCCGTCAATAATATCCATCACAAGTATGGCGGGTTCTGCAGCAAATGCATCACTTGTTACAAGTTTTAATTCAATCGTTCCCGCTTTTGCCGTATCACTTTGCAGCGTAATGTAACCGTCTGCATCTGCTTCTGAGGCTGTTGCACCCGTACCGCCGGCTTCTTCGACCGTAACGACAGGATTTTCGCATGTTATCTTAGGCATTGGAAAACCGTTTGAATCGATGGCTTGCGGATTCAATACGATACCGCGTTTCAATTCCTCTACCGTACAGGTTCTGAAATTGTTGGCTTGAGATAACCGGATACCAGCCGGCGGCATATCCTTGTATACGGTGATGCTAATACTGCTGCTTATCTCGGTGCCTTTTAATTTTACGGTAATGACTGCCGGGGTTGCATTCGCATTGATTCCTGTTATTATACCGTCCTCATCTACGGTTGCAATTGATGGATCCGAAGAGAACCATTCGTATTCAATGCCGTCATAGACAGGTATGCCATTTTTATTTGTGATAACAGGAATTAAAAATGATGTTGCTCCTTCTTTTACTCTGTCATTGGGTGTTTTAAGAGTCAAGTTCTGCGGTACATCTTTACTTACATAATCCGGGGCTTCATTTTTGATAAATCTAATATGTGTAACCGTTCCTCTGTTTCCATATTCATTGTTCAAAGATACTGTAGCATATCTGGCGGCGTTAAAATATCCTTCGTAATTAAGCAGTTTCATGGGGGTTCTTACTATTCGGTCCGCACCATCTTCTGTTATATTTATTATACTGCCGGGAATTCCTGCAATCATAGGTTCATAAGCTTCTGCTTTATCCCTATACATATTACCTGGAGATCCGTCCGAAGCTTCTCCCCAAAGCTGAGGAGAGGATTCAAGCTTTCTTCCATTCTGATCAATATAATCTTCCAGTTCATATTCCATATAATCAAAATCCGATAAATCCGTTACATATTCAGCACCAAAACGGCATATATTAAATCTCAAACCTGCATTATACTGAGCATCTGCAGTATATGTAAATCCGTTGTCAGAAAGGAACATGAGATCACCCATACCGTTTTCTATATCCGATTCATTGCAATTCCGCCGTGTTAAAGTCATTTCAAAGGATCTTTCCGGTGTCCATAAACCATCTACAATTCTTCCGTTATCATCCGGTCCCGGTCTATTATATAAGTCCTCCGGCGGAGAAGTTTCCGTATTCCCCGAATCTGTCGCTTCCGGTGTTGCAGTCGTCGGCACGGGAGAGGGTGTCTGTGTTGCAATCGTTGTTGGTACAGGAGAGGCTGTTTGTGTTGCAATCGCCGTCGGCACAGGAGAGGCTGTCTGTGTTGCAATCGTCGTCGGCACAGGAGAGGCTGTCTGTGTTACAATCGCCGTCGGCACGGGAGAGGCTGTCTGAGTTACAATCGCCGTCGGCACGGGAGAGGGTGTCTGNNGTCTGTGTTGCAATCGTCGTCGGCTTGGCAGAGGGTGTCTGCGTCGTGCCGGTTGCCGGTTTTGGTGTTGGTCTTTTCGTCGGCGATGCCGCTATTTTAATCGTCATTTTTACCGACGTATTCTTTTTACCAAGCTTAAACTTAGCTTTTATGGTTACTTGATTTGCTGTACGAATCCCTTTTACGATTACACTTGTTTTTTTCTTTTTGGAAAGCTTAACAGCTTTTGCCGGTTTTGCCGTCCATTTTGTCTTTCTGGCTTTTCGGGCATTTTTTAACACTATCTTTTTGGATTTTTTAACCTGTAACGTATATTTTTTTGGCGCAAGAGTTGGTTTTTTTGCTGCTGATGCGGTAACCGGCGCCGCCGCCGTTATCAATCCGAATACCATAACACAGGCAAGTATTCCGGCTAATAACTTCTGTAGATTTTTCATAAAATCCTCCTCATATGTTTTTTGTTTGAATTGTTTCAAAATATCTTTTCTTTTTGAGATTTTATGAAGTTATCACATCTCGGTTAATTGCAAGATATTTTTTACGCAGTTCATATATACAACACAGGAATTTTTTGTATTCCTGCGTTTCATATAGTAGCATTTTTTTGCAGAGATGTCAAATTTTAAAAGCTATTATCATACTAATAATGAAGTATTGTTAATGTGCGTTCAATTATTTATTTCATTTAACACTTGACAAGGAGAATTGTATGTGATAATGTTTTAGAAAAGCTTGTTAAATATTTAACAAAGCTTGTCCTATAAATATCCTATGAATTATAGTAAAGAAAATTGACCGGGAGGACAGAAAAATGCAGGAAATCTATCAGAAAGTCAAAGACATTAAATCCTTAGAAGA
>DBDL01000189.1 GCA_002293545.1 Lachnoclostridium sp. UBA933
ATATGAGAAGAAGATTTTATTTATTGATACCGGTTATTGTTTTTTTGTCTGCATGCAGTACGGAAAAAAACGAAAAAAATACCGGTTCACCACTCAGCTTAAACAATGCGGGATATGAAATCAAAATGAATTTCGCACCTCGCCCGTGGTCTGTCAATGCCGATACGTTGTTTATGTATTTCCGGATTGTTGACACCTTAACACAGAAAAAGGTGATTTGGGATAATCTGAAAGAGACTTCATCCATTGTGGAAACCGGCGGGAATCCTCCTAAAAAAGGATTGATAAAAAAAATTACAGACAAGACGATTAAAAGGGAGCTAATATCCCAACATGCCGTTTTTTGGCTGGTAGTCGATAGAACTATTTTGGAAAACGAAATGAGTAACCTGAAAGAAACTATCCTGAATACAGTCAAAAACTTGCCCGACAGCACCGTTTACATTTCGTTTTTTGATGAGGAAATAACCGCAAGCAAACTGATAACAAAAGATAATTTCGACGATTTTCAAAATGATTTTGCCGTTAAGGATACGTCTAAAAACCTCTATCAGGCGATTCTTCAAAAATTTGATGAATTGACCCAATATGATAAGGAATTGGGTATCAGTAGGTACTTGCTTGTGTTTACGGATGGAAAAATCAATGCCAGCGACCCCGAAAAAGTAGAAGAAGTAGTGGGTTTTCGCGAACAAATAAAAAAAATAGACGACAACAGGAAAAACAATGTTCAAATACACGCATTCCGGTACGGAAAGAGTGAGCCGCTGGTTGACATGACCCTTGAAGACATTTGCGGAACCAAAGGTACTTTTTATTCAATCCGGGATGCGGCGAGCATTATCAACTCCCTCCACCGGTTTATGGGTGATTTATCGGCAGATTATGAATTAATGCTTATAAATAATCCGGGCAAAATATACTACGGGCAAGACTTAACGCTGCGGATAGAGATTAAAAAAGACAATAACAGAGCTGCAGGGCTAAGAAACTACCGCATCGGAAGTAAAGAACGTCCGATCGAAACTAATCCGGCGAACGGCAGCATAATTCTTGTTATTATGCTGGGAGGCATTATTTTGTTTATTACATTTTTTGTCATACAAGCCGGCATCCCATACATTACCTCCAAGTTTGTCCGGTTTGAGAAGAAATACGTCCGTAGCTATGAGCCGATTCAGGATGTACTTTATGAACCATGCGCATATTGCGGCGAACCGCTCGAAAAAGGCGAAAAAGTTGTCGTAAAGTGTATTCATAAAACCCACTGGCAGTGTTGGGTGGACAATGGCTATAAATGCGTGGAATATGGACAAAACTGTAAGGATGGGATTCAATTCCACTTCGACAAAAATAAGCCTTTTGATTTGAAGCAAAGCCCATACTACATGAAATGGGTCATGTCGGGTATGTTTGGCGGATTTTTAGTCTGGATTATTTACTCTTTCATCCCCAACCTTTTTTCCGGGTTTATTACAGGGCTGCTCAATGTTTTTTATCCCGGCAGCTTGAAAGAGGAAGTAAGCACCGGCATTTTTCAAATTTCATACGCCGCTGCAGGTAACTTCCAACAGAAAATCAGCGGTTTTTTATTAGTAGGAATCTTGCTCGGATTTATATTGACGTTCCTGTTCGGCTACATCAACGAGTTTCGCAAGAAAAGAGGAGTTGTGCTGCTCTCTATCACCGGTAGGGCATTGTTAGGCGCAACCGCCGGATTTTTATCGTTCCTTATAGGTTCTATTATTTGCATCATGCTGGGAAAAGACGGCAATGCGGTATGGATAGACCTGATTCCATGGCTGCTGTTCGGAGGAAGCGTAGCCGTTTGCTTATCCATAAACACAACGATCGGATGGAAAGATGCGCTGATAGGAGGCATTATATCGGGAGTTGTAAGCTCGTTCGTATTATATACGGCTTCGCTTTTCCCTTCTTTTGGAGTAATGTTCAGCTTTATGCTGTGCAGTGCCGGACTTGGCATCTCAATCATTGTCAAGCACCATGCTTCCCAAAAATACTTCCTCACCTACAAAGGGGAAAAGAAGGAAGGCGAAATTGCTATTCATAAGTGGATGGATGAATCGGGCGGCGGAAATAATGTTACCATCGGAAAGTCCGGACAAAGCATTATCCAGATGAATTGGTACAGCAGCGAAAAAATACACGATACACAAGCTAAGTTATATATTGATAAGAAACGGAAAGTGCCTTATCTGAAAGTAATGGAAAACGGCATGACATGCGATGGGCGTGAAACCAAAAAAGACGACCTGCACCCATTGAAAAACGGATTGAAGTTTACCATTGGAAATACCGAATTTACATACGTAGAAAGATAATTATTAATACAATTTTATATGAAAAGAATAATTTTCATTTTGATGTTTTTTTGTTCTGCGGCAATTTATGCGCAAGATGGGGTCGAAGTAAGTAATGATTTTATGATTATTAGTACTGATACAACTTCCGAGTTTGGACAACCGGTAGTCAAACGCCGTGTTATTGTCCCCGAAAAATCACTTATCTTTAATCTGGGATATGGGGTTCCGTTTATGTTCAATGAATTAACGAATACCGGTTTTTGGAATAAAGAAATGGGGGCGGCATTCCATTTTGAAGCAGGTTTCAGGAAACAGTTTCAAACAGACCGAACGGAAGACGGCGAAATCATCCAAGTGCCTACGCTTTGGGCTTTCGGGCTGGGGCTGAGTGTGAACTATTATTCTCAATCGGCTCATTTTGATAACTACGCTGAAAATTTACCGGGATTTATTGATGCGGACGGAGATATTTGTGATGTCAATTTGAGTTATAACAACGTGGAGGAAAAAGTTTCGCAGCTCTATATAGACCTTCCCTTGTACTTTGAAATCGGCAAGCTGAATCAGGTCAAGACAAGTGCCTTTTTCAACATGGGAGTTAAAGCCTCGCTCTTAATTTCGAGCAGTGTTTCGGGTAATGGAACATGGACATCCGACGGCTACTATCCGGAGTGGGATGTTATTTTGGACGGTAGTCAATCAGGTATTCCACCATTAGATTATTATACAAATGTTCCTTGCTATAATAATCCTCAATACAAGCTATCGCCTTTTGTACTTTGGGGAACGCTTGCGGGTGGAGTTAACATTCCATTCAGCAGTTTGGAAAAGAACCGGGTTAGTAATTTTTTGTTGAGGATAGGTGCAAAAGCAGAATATTCGCTAACTAAAGTTTCAAAAGCGAATACGGATTCTTATTATTTTAACAACGCAGATTACCGTGTCAATCAAATCAATATGCTTGGCGGTAAGGGAAGCCGCATGTTACTGGTTGGACTTGAACTTGGACTCATTTATTGCTTGTAATTATGGATAATTTACCGGTCAATCAGAATGAAGCATGGGGAAAAGATGTTTTTCCTCTCCTTTCATGGTTTAAAATAGACAAGGTTAAAAATGCGAAGGTAATAGTAGCAGGCTGCGGGGCATTGGGCAATGAAGTATTGAAAAACCTGGCATTATTTGGTGTCGGAAATATTATTGTAATTGATTACGACCAAATTGAATACAGCAATCTGACACGTTCCATCCTGTTTCGTCCCGAAGATGCCGACAAAGGTTTCTATAAAGCGGAGATCGCTGCTAAAAGAGTAAGGGAGATAAATCCTACGGTCAATATACAAGCCATTTGCGGGGATTTGGCGACCGGTACCGGGCTGGGCGTTTACCGCCGTGCCGGTGTGGTGATTGGTTGCTTGGACAGCCTGATAGCCCGTGTGCTGTTAAACCGCCAATGCTTCCGTGCCGGAAAAATTTGGATAGAAGGCGGAATCGGCGACTTGGAAGGACNNCAGGTAACAGGCTATCAACTGAATAAAAACTGCTACGAATGCGGACTTTCCGATGAGGAGCAAGCTGATATCAATGCCACATTATCATGCCCCGGCATTGCACGGGAAAATGAGAAGTCGGGCAGAGTCGCTACCACGCCGGTTAGTGCCTCCATCATTGCTGCCATTCAGGTACAGGAGGCAATGAAAATCATCCATAAGGAAGAGACGGAAGCCGGTTTATTTACCTCGCTTATAGGCGATATATTTCATTACGAAGGGGCACATCCCAATGCTTCTACATTTGAGTTTGCAACCTATTATGACGATTGCCCTTCTCACGAGTTTTGGGAAAATGTGGTTGAAATACCACAGTTGAGTGCCGGTACTCCCGTAGCAGAATCATTGGAAATCATAAAAAAACAGTTGAATGTAAAATCAGTAGAAATAAACTTGCGGAACGACAAATTTGTTGATAAGATAGTATCTCGAGCCGGCAATAAGAAATTCATGCCGATGCTTCCCGAATCCCGCATTGCGGATTATATTGAAGCCTCACAAGAGTTAACCTATTTGTCGGCAACCGAAGGCGGTCTTTATCAAAACGCATTTGAAAATATTGATGAAGAATTTCCTTACCTTGATTTAACGTTGAATCAAATAGGAATACCTTACTTCGATGTTTTACAGGTAACGACCGAAAAAGGATATGCTTACGTGG
>DBDL01000159.1 GCA_002293545.1 Lachnoclostridium sp. UBA933
TTTCATGTTTATCATTGGTATATACAAAATATAAAACTAATCATACGATAGATTCTCAGGAAAATCAATAGAAAATTTTATGATGCTTCTTTATAAAATCCATGCACCGCATTACAATCATTTAAGGTTCATGGCTTTTCGGCACCGTTCCAGAACCCCTTGTGTTTCGGCAATCAAAAGACCGAAATTGATGATTGGGATATTCTGTTCCTTTGACTGGGAAAGCCGGCAGGACATTTCCGCCTTATTCAGCATACAGGCTCCGCAGTGGACAATCAAGGCATATTTCTTTAGATTTTCGGGGAAGGATTCCCCGCTGCATGTTTCAAAAATCAGTTTTTTACCGGTGTATGTACTCAGCCAGTCCGGAATCTTCACCGTGCCGATATCCTTACATTGACGGTGATGTGTACAGCCCTCCGCAATTAAAATTGTATCACCGTTTTCTAATTGCTTAAGCTGCTCCACACCTTTCAGGAATAATTCAAAGTCCCCTTTATATCTTGCAAATAGTACAGAAAAAGATGTAAGGGGGATTTCTTCCGGTGTTATCTCAGCAACCTGTTTAAAGACCTGGGAGTCGGTTATTACGAGCTTCGGCTTCCGTCCGGAATCGGCAAGCACCTGTTTCAGCTCCGTATCCTTACAAACAAGAGCGGACGCACCGGCTTCCAGAACATCTCTGATCACTTGCTGCTGCGGCAGAATCAACCGCCCTTTCGGCGCAGATTCATCAATCGGCACAACAAGAAGTACCATATCATCTTTTTCAATCAAATCCCGAACCAAAAACCGGTCTTCTTTCTCCCGCTCAAAAGATAAAGCAATCAATTCCTTTAATTCCTGAATATGATATCCGGTCTTGGCACTGACTCCAATATGTCCGAGAGCGGCAATGCTGTCTTCCCTCTCTTCCCATAAATCCTGTTTGTTTAAGACGAGCAGCGATGAAATACCCTGCTTCCCTGCAAGTGCGAGGATTTCTTTTTCAAGGGAAAGATCCTTTTCCGCCGTTTGTCCGTCGGCAACTACAATCGCCAAATCTGTTTTACGCAACACATTTTTTGCCCGTTTTGCTCTCTCGTTCCCTAACTTACTCTTATCATCCAATCCCGGCGTATCTACAATCATAACCGGTCCCAACGGAAGCAATTCCATGGCTTTATAAACCGGATCGGTCGTTGTCCCTTTCTCCTCCGAAACAATTGCCAGATCCTGCCCTGTTATCGCATTGATCACACTGGATTTCCCCGCATTGGTTCTCCCAAACAGTGCAATATGTATCCGCTCACCTTTTGGTGTTTCGTTTAGTTCCATTTTCAGATATCCTTTCTATTGTTATTTCGCTGTTTTTATGATATTCACTGCTGCTATGATACTTATTTCCCGTATATGTGACCGGGAATTTCTATGCTCCCCTGATATACTTCAACTGCCGGACCTTTCATTGTGATTTTCCCGGAATCAAAATAGGTGTCATATAAAACCCCTCCCGGTATATGTACCGCAATTTCTTCATTCCTGCCGCAGAAACCATTTAATACAGCCGCCGCCGCCGCCGCACATGTTCCGGTTCCGCAAGAGGCGGTTTCTCCGGTTCCGCGCTCCCATACCCTCATATTAAGATTATGACGGTCCGTGACCTCTACAAACTCCGCATTGATTCGGTTCGGAAACATCGGATGGTGTTCAAAACCCGGTCCGATCGTATCCAAATCAATTTCGTCAATCCGTTCCGTAAAGATAACGCAATGAGGGTTTCCGACCGACAGGCATGTAACCGTATATGTTGTTCCCTCTACCTCCAGCGGTTGAGCAATAAAGCTTTCACCCTCCGCCAATATCGGGATTTCCTTTGGGATAAGCCGGACCTCCCCCATATCAACCGTCACTTGCCGTACTTTTCCGCTGTCAGCCTCCAAATCTAAATATTTTATGCCGCTTTTGGTATCAATGCTGATATTTGTCCTGTTCACTCTTCCATGGTCATACATATATTTTGCAACACAACGAATTCCGTTTCCGCACATTTCCCCTTCCAGGCCATCCGCATTATACATTATCATCCGGCAGTCTGCCGTTTCCGACGGCGCAATCAGAATCAGACCGTCCGCTCCGATTCCAAAATGCCGGTCACTGATAAAACGTGTTACATTTTCCGGATTATTTACCGTTTCTTCAAATAAGTCCACATATACATAATCATTTCCGGTCCCGTGCATCTTAGTAAATTTCATTGTTCCTCCCTTTCTTCCAAACAAGTTCTGCCGCCCGTTCTGTTATTTATCCGTTATACACATATCAACAATACATTCGGAAATGTAGGAATGATTAATGTTTAGATCATAAACAATTTTTATTATAATTTGTTTTTCCCTCCGCTCGATCAAAAGCTTTGTTGTGATTATCTCTACTTCCAATTCTCCGAACGGAGTCGGATACCAGGTTACACTGCTTTTTCCCTCGCAAAAAAACAAATGCGTCCCGCGGCTTCCTCTCTTGATAATATTGATCTCGTTTTCGCCTATTTTAATCGTATTGTTTACAACTTCTTCCTGTGTTATCTCGTCGTATATAATATACATTTTGTTGTTTTTTTCATACCGTTCTCCGCAGGAAATAACTTCAATCGGTTTTCCGCCGTCCTCCTCAAACTGAATCCCTTTCAATTTTACGATTACCTGCTGCCCCATTTCGCTCACCTGCCGTTTCTATAAGTTTATCCAAAATTTCCGCCGTATGGTATCCCTTTTTCCGCCAAAGCATCGGATACATACTAATATCCGTAAACCCCGGCAATGTATTGATCTCGTTAAATATAATGCGGTTTGTATCCTTTTCCAGAAAAAAATCCACGCGTGACTGACTGAATGCACCAAGGCCGTTAAAAATCTTTAATGCGGCTTCACGGATTTTGTTTTGGATGCCGTCCGGAATATCGGTATCTAAAATCGTTTGGGATTCTTCATTGTGATATTTGGCATCATAATCATAAAATTCTGCCGCCGCAATGATTTCACCGGGATCCGAAGCCCTCGGCTTCAAACCGCCTAATACCGCACATTCTATTTCGCGTCCGACAACCGCTTNNAATACTCTGTAATCATGCTTCTTTGCAAGCTCGATTGCTCTTTCCAGTTCCTCACGGTTCGTTGCTTTTGATACCCCTCTTGAAGAACCTGCGTTGGATGGCTTTACAAATACGGGATATCCCAGCTCTTTTTCCGTCTTTGCTATTGTCTGTTCCATTTCGCCGGCATCATATGCCGTATCTGTCACATACTGCGCCTGACAGATTCCTAATCTATCCGCAAGAATTTTCGTAGTAATTTTATCCATGCATAATGCCGAGGATAAAACATCCGAACCCATATAAGGAATTCCAGACAATTCAAACAGACCCTGCAGCTTTCCGTCTTCTCCGTAAGCACCATGAAGTACAGGGTATAGAATATCCACTTTCTTCAATTGATATGTACCGTTTTCACACAACAGGATTCCCCGGTGTGATACATCCGGTGATAGAATTGCCGTAATGCCGCCGTTTCGCCAGCTCCCATCCTTTATCGCTTCCGCGGACGGGACATAAAGCCATTTCCCTTCTTCCGTAATACCGATTATTTGTACCTCATATTTGCTGCCGTCCAGGTTTTCCAAAACCATCAGTACCGACATACACGATACTTCATGTTCGGAAGACTTTCCGCCAAAAAATACGGCAATATTCTTTTTCATCGTGTTTCCCCCTTATTGAATGCATTTTCCGTCATATGCATCCGGTATTGTTCTTAACTATTGTACTCTTAATGAAATAAATTTTCAACCCACTCCAGCAACTTAAAGTCAAATGTCGTATCTTCACCCTCCAGCAGCACCTGATATTCTTCCTGCGTCAAATCCCTCTTTAAGATTTCTTTGGATTCCTCCGGCACCACCTGATACGTACTGTCAACAAAGCAAAGCGTCGGATACATCACGCACCACCAATTCTTCC
>DBDL01000194.1:0-791 GCA_002293545.1 Lachnoclostridium sp. UBA933
AAGCCGTTCAAGGATCCGGACGAATTGATACAAAATCTTTCGGCGGAAGAATTTAAAAGCCGGATGGAAACAGCCAGGAATAGTTTTTTCTATGAGATAAGTATTATGGAAAAAGAATATCATATGGAGGATCCGGAAGAAAAAACAAAATTCATGAATGAAGCGGCAAAGAAATGCCTATCATTTGAAAATGAAATCGAAAGAAACAATTATATAGAGGCATTTTCAAGAGAGTACGGAATTCATTCGGAAGATTTCAGACATTTGGTAAACCGTATCGGAGCGGAACTGGTTGGGACAAGTTACCGTCCCAAAGAGCAGAAGTCTGAGAACAGGAAACATATTGACGACGGATATGTACAGGCACAGAAGTTTATTCTGACATGGCTTTGTGAGGATGTCACCTTGTTTCGGGTGCTGGAAGGAATTTTAGATGAAAAGGATTTTATTGAGGAGCCGTATGCGGAAATCGCAGGGATGCTGTTTCATCAGTATCATACGGAGGGAGAGGTTGTACCGGCAAAGATAATCAGCACATTCAGAAGTAAAGAAGAGCAAAGTCTGGCAACAAGTTTTTTTAATTCGGAGTTGATCATAGCCGATAAACCGGAAGATAAGGAAAAGGCGTTGAATGAGGTGGTCAGGCACATAAAAAAATACAGCCTGGATCATCAAAGCAGAACAGTGGCGGATATATCCGAACTATCAAACATTATCCAAGAAAAGAAGAAATTGGAAAAAATGTATATTTCTTTTAACGGTGGGAAAAAGTAAGGATATGTCTTTGTACA
>DBDL01000194.1:797-4513 GCA_002293545.1 Lachnoclostridium sp. UBA933
AAAAGGATGGTAAAGATGGCAGATAAGATGATGAATGTAGAAGAAAAAAACGATAGTACGGATGATGAGAAAATTATGAAGGACTATGATGAAGACTTTACGGCGGCGAGAGATGAAAAGATTGCCTCAGCTGATGGAAAAACAGATGAGTTATCCGACGAATCCGAGGAAGAAGACGAGTTATCCGATGAATCTGAGGAAGAAGATGAATTTTCTGACGAATCCGAGGAAACAGACGAGTTATCCGACGAATCTGAGGAAGAAGATGAATTATCTGACGAGTTTGAAGGAGATGAATTTTCTGACGAATTCGAGGAAACAGATGAGTTATCCGACGAATCCGGAGGAAACAGCCACGGGTCAGCAGAAGCCAACGGCGAACCGACCGAGGATGAAAAATTCTCAGAGGAGCTGCAGGGACTGTTAGTGTTTGCAAAAGGGAAGAAAAATGTATTGGAATTTAATGAGATCAATGTATATTTTCAAAACATTGAATTAAATGCCGATCGTTCGGAAAAGATTTTTGAATTTTTGGAAGCAAATAACGTAGATGTACTTCGTATGCCCGAAGGGGATGAGAATGAGGAATCCATTATTTTGGATGCGGATGACGAGCCGACAGAAGAGGAGTTGGAAAACATCGAACTCAACGTACCGGATAGTGTCAGTATTGAAGACCCGGTGCGGATGTATCTGAAAGAAATCGGGAAAGTGCCGTTATTGAATGCGGAAGAAGAAGTCAATCTTGCCAGAGAGATGGAAAGCGGAAATGCCGCTTCTAAAAAAAGACTGGCGGAAGCAAATTTAAGGTTGGTAGTCAGTATTGCAAAGCGTTATGTGGGGCGGGGAATGCTGTTTCTGGATTTGATTCAGGAAGGGAATCTTGGTCTGATTAAGGCCGTGGAAAAGTTTGATTACCGTAAAGGATATAAGTTCAGCACATATGCCACATGGTGGATTCGGCAGGCGATTACGAGAGCGATTGCCGATCAGGCAAGAACGATCCGGATTCCGGTGCATATGGTAGAAACAATCAACAAATTGATTCGTATACAAAGGCAGTTATTGCAGGAATTAGGGAGAGAACCGTACCCCGAAGAGATTGCCGAAAAAATGGTATTACCGGTAGAGCGGGTGCGTGAAATCCAAAAAATATCCCAGGAACCCGTTTCCTTGGAAACCCCAATCGGAGAAGAAGAGGACAGCCATCTCGGTGATTTTATACAAGATGATAATGTGCCGGTTCCCGCAGAAGCTGCTGCCTTTACACTATTAAAGGAACAGTTGGTAGAAGTTCTCAGCACACTGACAGAACGGGAACAAAAGGTTTTGCGTCTGAGGTTTGGTTTAGACGACGGACGGGCCAGAACATTAGAAGAGGTCGGCAGAGAATTTGACGTAACCAGAGAACGAATCCGCCAGATTGAAGCAAAAGCTCTCAGAAAGCTTCGTCATCCGAGCAGAAGCCGTAAGTTGAAAGATTATTTAGACTGATGGGAAAAAAAACACTGAGCAAAAGGCTTCTTATGAGTATTTCTCTGGTGCCTGCCGGTTCCAGGACAGCGGATATCGGATGTGACCACGGATTTGTTTCAATCTATTTATACGAAAATAGGATTGCCGAAAAAGTTATCGCAATGGATGTTCACGAAGGACCGTTGGAAAAAGCAAAAAGACACATAGCAGACGCCGGGCTGACGGCAGAAATCGAATGCCGGCGGAGTGACGGATTGGAAAACCTTTCCCCGGAGGAAGCGGATACTCTTTTTATTGCCGGTATGGGAGGAATCCTCACGATTTCAATTTTATCGGAGAGTCTTTCCCAGGTGAAGAAGATGAAGCATTTGATTTTGCAGCCTCAGTCACAAATCCATAAAGTCAGGCATTTTCTTCATGAAAATGGATTTGCTATCACGGAAGAACGGATGGTTTTTGAAGAAGGCAAGTATTATACGGCACTTCATGCCGTACCGGGAGAACAGAAATTTGATCATCATGCGGAATATTTATACGGAAAAGATTTGATTGAGAAAAAGGACAAGGTGTTGCTGGAATTTTTGAAAACCGAGTATGAAAGATACCGCAAAATATCAGAGGGATTTGATTTACGGCATAACGGGAAATCTGCCGCCCGCAGACAGGAAATAAAAGAGTGTATGAACCGGCTGCATGAACTGATACAAACAGTCGCTACATAAGATGATATAATTGTGCAGACACATATTTTATCGGAGTATTTACCGAAGCTGCACCGGAAAGGGGTAAACTTGAAAGAAGAAATTAAGATTAAAATAGACGGGACATTATCGACCTATAAAAAAGGAATTACCTTTCATGATTTGAGCAGGAATTTTCAGAAGAATTATGATTATCCGATTATTACTGCCATGCAGAACGGGGTATCATGTGAACTCCGCAAGCAGATTCTTGACCCGTGCGATGTCACCTTTTGCACAATGGCGGATAAATCGGGAAGGAAAGCTTATATACGCGGCTTGACAATGATTTTGCAAAAGGCAATGTACAAAGAAATCGGGCGGGATAACCTAGACAGTGTTACGGTCGAGTATGTGCTGGATACCGGCTATTACTGCGAAATGAGCGGAAATGTAACATTGGATAATGAGTTATTGGAACGAATTGAATCACGTATGCGCAAATACGTAAACAAAGATTATGAGTTTGAAAAATTATCCATGAATACGTCAGAAGCGATGAAGCTTTTTGACAGGGTAAGAATGTATGATAAAGTGAAATTGATTCACTACCGGCGGAGTTCCAGGGTAAATGTATATAAGCTTGGGAATTTTTATGATTATTATTATGGTTCCATGCCGTACAGCACCGGATGTCTGAGATGGTTTAAGCTGCAGATGTATGAGGACGGATTTGTCTTTATCGTACCGAAGATTACCCAGCCGGATGTGATTCCGTCATTTCGTCCCAGCTACAAATTATACAGGACGCTGATGGAAGCAAACCAATGGGGGAAAAAGCTTCGGGTAGATACGGTAGGTGCCCTGAATGACGTAATCGCAAGAGGTGAAATGCGGCAGCTGATTCTTGTTCAGGAGGCGCTCCACGAGAAGAAAATCGGGGATATCGCAGAGCAAATTAAAGAAATCGGGACCAAACGGATTATAACGATTGCCGGTCCGACCTCCTCCGGAAAAACAACCTTTTCCTACCGGTTATCAGTTCAGCTGGAAACACTGGGTCTGAATCCGTACCCGATTGCGGTGGATGATTATTATGTAAACCGGGAGAATACACCCAAGGACGCGAACGGCAATAATGACTATGAGTGTCTGGAGGCTATTGATACCGAACAGTTGAATCATGACTTAAACGAGCTTCTCCGGGGAGAGGAAGTCCAGCTTCCGACGCATAATTTCATAACCGGTCTGCGTGAATACAATAAGCCGAAATGTAAGCTCGGTCCCAATGACGTATTGGTTGTGGAAGGCATCCACGGATTGAATGACAAGCTGACATACTCGATTGCGCCGGAAAATAAATTCAAAATATATATCAGCGCACTGACGCAGTTAAATATCGACGAACACAACCGAATCCCGACAACAGACGGACGTCTGCTAAGACGGATTATCCGGGATGCAAGAACCAGGGGGGCAAGTGCCGGAAGGACAATTGCTATGTGGAACTCGGTACGGTCGGGAGAAGATTCCAACATATTCCCGTTTCAGGAAAATGCC
>DBDL01000194.1:4543-4922 GCA_002293545.1 Lachnoclostridium sp. UBA933
TGTTTGCCGTTCCGCGCGGCAGCAGCGAATATGACGAGGCAAAGCGTCTGCTGAAGTTTTTGGATTATTTTTTAGGCATCAGCGGAGAAGCCATTCCCGGAAATTCTATTTTACGGGAGTTTATCGGTGAAAGTTTTTTTGTGAATTGATGGACCGGACAATAAAGCAGCCCAAGTGATCGCGGCTAATATACTACGGGTTATTAGACGAGGAAAGTCCGAGCTTCACAGGGCAGGATGCCGGATAACGTCCGGTGGAGGAAACTCCCAGGCCAGTGCAGCAGAAATATGGGTTCCGTACGGCAAAATCCATTGCGGATTCGGTACGGTATCCATTGATACCGCCGACCGTCGGTCGGTAAGGGTGGAATGGCGAGGTA
>DBDL01000037.1:0-375 GCA_002293545.1 Lachnoclostridium sp. UBA933
TTTTAAAATATTTTTTATTTGAACTATTATTTTCCTTGTGATATAATGTTTCGGACATACAAGCCGTAAAAACCAATGAGTTAAACTTTAATTACCATTCAGGAGGGTCAAATGCTTACAATCAGAGAAGACATTCGTAATATTGCAATTATCGCACATGTAGACCATGGAAAAACCACAATCGTAGACCAACTGCTGAGGCAAAGCGGTGTATTCCGTGAAAATCAGGAAATACGGGAGCGTGTTATGGACTCGGATGATATCGAAAGAGAACGCGGTATCACCATTTTGTCCAAAAATACAGCCATTTCCTATAACAATATTAAAATAAATGTCATTGATACTCCCGGTCACGCCGATTTCGGCGGCGAAGTG
>DBDL01000037.1:399-10631 GCA_002293545.1 Lachnoclostridium sp. UBA933
TGTTATGCCTCAAACAAAATTTGTATTATCAAAGGCACTGGAACTTTCACTGCCGGTTGTTGTCTGCATTAATAAGGTTGACCGTTCCGAAGCAAGACCGGAACAGGTCGTGGATGAAATTTTAGATCTTTTTATTGATTTGGACGGAAACGAATCCCAGCTCGATTGCCCGTTCATTTTTGCTTCCGCCAAAGACGGATTTGCAAAAGCCTCGTTGGATGATGACAGTACAACGATGAATCCTCTTTTTGAGGCAATTATTGATTATATCCCCGCTCCTTCGGGTGATCCCGATNNTTTATTTTTGCTTCCGCCAGAGACGGATATGCCAAAACATCATTAGAGGATGACAGCAAGACGATGAATCCCCTTTTTGAGGCAATCATTGACTTTATTCCCGCTCCCTCGGGAGACCCTGACGCAAACACACAGGTATTAATCAGTACGATTGATTACAATGAATATATTGGCCGAATTGGTATCGGTAAAGTTGATAACGGTTCGGTTCGTGTTAATCAGGAAGTCGTCATTGTCAACGAACACGACAAGAATCGGTTTAACACGGTTAAAATCAACAAGCTCTATGAGTTTGAAGGACTGAAACGCATTGAGGTGGAGGAAGCCAAAATCGGTTCTATTGTGGCAATTTCCGGTATCTCGGATATTCATATCGGCGATACGATTTGCTCCGCCGAAAATCCGGTTGCGATTCCCTTTCAAAAAATATCGGAACCTACGATTGCCATTAACTTTATTGTAAATGACAGTCCCCTTGCCGGCAAGGAAGGCAAATACGTAACGTCCCGTCATGTAAGGGACCGGCTGTTCCGTACGCTGAATACCGACGTCAGTATCCGGGTGGAGGAAACCGAATCAACCGAGGTTTTTAAAGTATCCGGACGCGGCGAGCTTCATCTGTCGGTGCTTATCGAAAACATGCGGCGCGAGGGATACGAATTTGCCGTAAGTAAAGCCGAGGTTCTGTTTAAAACCGATGAACGCGAACGTAAACTGGAACCGATCGAGCGTGCTTTTATCGACATCCCGGAAGAATTCAGCGGAAACATTATCGAAGCCCTGAGCCGCCGGAAAGGTGAACTTCAGGCAATGGTTCCGCTTGGAACCGGCACACTCCGTTTGGAGTTCTATATTCCGTCCCGCGGACTAATCGGTTACCGCGGTGAGTTCATGACTGCCACAAAGGGAAACGGTATATTAAATACTGTATTCGAGGAATATGCTCCCTTTCGCGGTGAAATTTCTTATCGTAAAGAAGGTTCGCTTATCGCTTTTGAATCAGGTCAAACGATTACCTACGGTCTTTTTAACGCACAAGAGCGGGGAACCCTGTTTGTCGGTCCCGGTGAACAGGTTTATTCCGGCATGGTAGTCGGCAGGAATGCAAAATCCGATGATATTGAAGTAAATGTCTGCAAAAAGAAGCAGCTTACCAATACACGTGCCGCCGGCTCCGACGACGCACTCCGCCTTGTCCCGCCTCAAAAACTAACATTGGAACAGGCATTGGATTTTATTGATACCGACGAGCTTTTAGAAGTAACGCCTAAAAATCACCGAATCCGTAAAAAAATCCTGGATTCCACAACACGTATGAGGTCAAAAAGACGCGGTTAGATATCTATGTATTTTCCGTCCATGACATCCTTCAGGTAAGCACCGTATTGATTTTTACTCAGCTCTTTATAGGCACTCATCATCTGTCCGTGGGTAATCCATCGGTTGTTGTATGCAATTTCCTCTAAACAGGCTATTTTTCTATTTTGATGTGTTTCAATTGTTTTGACAAAGTTTGCGGCTTCTATCAGGGATTCATGGGTGCCTGTATCCAGCCATGTAAATCCCTGGCTCAGCAGCGTCACATCCAGCTCCCCGTTTTCTAAGTATATACGGTTTAAATCCGTTATTTCCAATTCACCGCGCGGGGACGGCTTTAGATTTCTGGCATAGGAAACGACTTTATTGTCATAGAAATATAAACCCGTAACACAATAATTTGATTTGGGTACCTCCGGTTTTTCTTCAATGGATATCGCTTTGCCGTCGTCGTCAAATTCTACAATTCCAAACCGTTCCGGGTCGTCCACATAATAACCGAATACGGTGGCACCGTTCTTTTTGTTTGCCGCCGTCCGCACTCTTTTTTCCAAGCCGTGCCCATGAAAAATATTATCGCCCAATATCATAGCCACCGAATCATCGCCAATAAATTCTTCTCCTAAGATGAATGCCTGCGCCAGACCATCCGGACTTGGCTGGATTTTATAAGACAGATGGATTCCAAACTGTTTTCCGTCACCGAGCAGTTCTTCAAATCTCGGCGTATCCTCCGGTGTGGATATAATCAATATATCTTGAATATCCGCAAGCATCAGTACCGATAACGGATAATAAATCATCGGCTTATCATAAATCGGAAGTAACTGCTTGGATGTTACTTTTGTCAGCGGATATAATCTTGTCCCGCTTCCCCCTGCCAAAATAATCCCTTTCATATATTTCCCTCCAAATATTTTTCTGAATCCATTCTTTTACTATAAAAGTTATTCGTTTTAATTTCAAGTGTTTTTTTGTGTTTTTTTTCATTTTCGACATTTATTTTATAAGTTGGTACAATTTTTGCAATCAATTCTTTCATATTATGCGTTTCTTCATAAGCGCATTGATAAAGTTCACCTAATATTTCAAAAAATTCTTCTTCATCAAATTCAATCGGCTTTCCGATATGGATCATTTCATTTTCCGTATCGGTCAGCCCCTCTTCATCCATCAGGATTTCTTCATACAGTTTCTCGCCGGGACGCAGACCCGTATATTTTATCTCAATATCCGTTCCGACCGAGTAACCGGAAAGCTGTATCAGTTTTTCAGCCAGCTCCGCAATGCTCACCGGCGCACCCATATCCAGCACAAAGATTTCTCCGCCTTTTGCATAAACACCTGCCTGAATGACGAGCGAAACCGCCTCCGGTATCGTCATAAAATATCGGATGATTTCCGGATGTGTTACCGTTACCGGTCCGCCTTCCGCTATTTGTTTTTTAAATAAGGGTATGACGCTTCCGTTGCTTCCGAGCACATTTCCAAAACGGACGGCAACAAATTCGGTATCGGAATTTCGGTTTAATCCTTGTACAATCATTTCACAAATACGCTTGGAAGCCCCCATAATGTTTGTAGGGTTTACTGCTTTATCGGTAGAAATCAACACAAACTTTTTGGTCCGGTATTTGTCTGCCGCCAACGCGACATGATAGGTTCCGAATACATTATTTTTAATCGCTTCATTCGGACTGGATTCCATCAGCGGGACGTGCTTATGCGCCGCCGCATGGTAAACGACATCCGGCCGATACTCTTTAAAAATGGAATCAATCCGGTTCGTATTCCGTACCGAACCAATCAAAACTTCAAGATGCAGATTCGGGTATTTACGGATTAATTCCTGTTGGATATCGTAAGCATTGTTTTCATAAATATCTAAAATAATCAGCGTTTTGGGTCTGTTCGCCGCAATCTGCCGGCAAAGCTCACTGCCGATGGAACCGCCGCCGCCGGTTATGAGTACGACCTTATTGCTTACGTAATTGATAAACGAATCTAAATTTATCCGTACCGGTTCTCTTCCGAGTAAATCTTCAATTTCAACCTTTCTGATTTTCTCCACTCTCGCCTCTCCGGTTACAAATTGATATACACCGGGGAGAATCTTTAATTCACAGTCGGTATTCTGGCAAACATCCAGAATTTCTTTGACTTCTTTTTTGGAGGCGCTTGGCATAGCCAGTATGATTTCATCAATATCGTACTTTTTTACACACGATTCAATATGACTGCGTCCTCCGATTACTTTAATCCCTTTTATATAAAGACCGTGCTTTGCTTTATTGTCATCAATAATACAGCAAATCCGGCTGTCCAGCCTCTGACTCATCTGAAGCTCCGTAATTACAATATTACATGCCTCACCCGCACCGATAATCATTGTGTTACGCACTCCTTTTCCGTGCGTCCCCGCCGTAAATAAGAACCGTACCAAGCGGTAAGAAAACCGAACGGCAAACGTAAGCAAAAATAAGAGTATGATAAAGAAAACAAAATATGTCCTCGGCATCCGGTGATAGGTTCCCGATACAACCAAGTAATGAGCAAGTCCCGCAAACACGCATGATACTATAATATTAATTACTTCCCGTGTACTTGCATATCTCCACAGGCTGTTATACATTCTCAAAAATGCGAAAATAGCAATGGTAATCAGTACGGTGGGAACCGCAAGGTCTTCAATCGTTCCCATATATCCCCTCGGATATGATTTTTCGATTCCGCTCGCCAGAGTGCTGCTCCAATTCATATTATAACGTAAATAAAGTGCAAGGACAGAAGACAGAAAAACTGCCGCAATATCCCATAATAACAAGATTACACGGTATAATACGGATAATTTCCCGCTTTCAATATAGTCTTTCACCCGATTCATACTATGAATTCCTTTCAACCAATCAATATTTCTTTCTTTTTATCCTCCCATATAAGTGCGTCCCGGATTGCTTGTTCTATCGTAAACTCAGCCCGCCAGCCAAGAAATTCATTCGCTTTGTCGCATACCGCAAAAGCCCCGGCAACATCTCCGTCCCGCGGCGGTCCTTCTTTGACATCCAGTTTCTCTCCCACTGCTTTTTCAAATGCCGCCACCAGCTCTCTTACCGTCACTCCGTCACCGCGTCCGATATTGACCACCTCAAAGGAACCTTCCTCTTTTTGGGTGCCGGCAATTTTCAAAACGGCATTTACGTGAGCCGCTGCCAAATCCCATATATGGATATAATCACGGATTCCCGAACCGTCCCTTGTGGGCCAGTCCACTCCCGTAATTGTCATTTGTTTATTTTCAGACTTCAGCGTATTCAAAAGAATCCCTAAGATATGAGAGGGATTTTCAAGAAACGCACCGGTCCGGAATTCAGGATCTGCCCCGATGGGATTAAAATAACGCAGTGAAATCACATTCATCCCATAGGCTATGGAATAATCGCGTAATATTCTCTCTGTCATTGCCTTGGTTTTGGCATAAGGACTCTCCGGCGCAATCGGATGATTTTCCGTAACCCGGATGTCTTTACTGTTTCCATATACGGAGGCGGAGGAACTGAAAATAATATTCTTACATCCGATTTCCTCCAGGTTGGCAAAAAACTGAATCCCCTTGCTCACATTGTTTTTATAATACATATGGGGATACGATACGGATTCCGGTACGGATATAAATGCCGCTAAATGGATAACCGATGAGATGTCCCCCTGTTCTTTGAAGATTTCCCGGAGCAGGGCTTTATCCGCAATATCCCCCTCATAAAAGATATGATTCTCCGTATATTCACGGCGTCCCCTGACTAATGAATCCAATATGACCGGTGTGTGCCCGTTGTCAGNNCAATGTAACCTGCCCCGCCTGTAACTAATACCTTCATTTTTTTCTCCTTTTTATCTTATGTAATTTAGATAAATCCGATATGCCGGTACTTATGTTTTTTATTCATTTTTTCTGCAAAATCACATAATCCGTCAAACGGCTGTCTGCGGATTTGCTGTAAGCCTCATAGATTTCCGGTTTCGATTATTAGTACCTATAATAACATATTTTTGAGTGAAGTGCAAAAAGTATTTGCCGGTTTGAGCTTTCTGAAAAAACCTGACCAATGATAATTGCTTCATTCTCTACTCATAAACAACTTTCTTTTCCATCTTTTCCGTCTTCACAACAATATACGGCGTCGTCTTTTTCAAGCTGACAATCCTGCTTTCATCCGGTCCAAGCAGATTTGTTGAAAATAAAATATCTTCGCCTTTTTCACACAGCGTCACTACCTGAATACTGAATCCGCCGGAATCCTGCTCGCCGTAACCCGCTGCCAAGTACATAAATTCTCCGTCCGTATATGTCAGCTCAAACGGATTTATTTTATTCTTATCAATGCTTTTTTTCAGCTCCGGCGGGATATCTTCTTCACTAACTACCGTGTAGTCAATATCTGCCCCAATCTTCCCCCCGTCTGTTTTTCCGCACCCCCAAAAACAAAATAGTGCGGCTGTCATTATCAGTATAAATAATAATCGTATCCTTTTCATAGGCACCTCGTATTATTAGGTTTGTTATAATCTATGAAAAAGCACGATTTTTATGATAATTAAAAAAGCGGCTGGCTGAAAACCGCAGCCGCTAAAGTTCCGCTTATAAAATTAGTATTCCACACGCCCGACAAATGAATTCATTCTTTCATTTCCTGCCGAAAATACTTCTTCCGGCGTTCCTTCCAGCACAATCTGCCCATCCTCCATAAAGACAATCCGGTCTGCGACATTTCTTGCAAAATTCATTTCATGGGTGACAATCACCATTGTCATATGTTCTGCGGCAAGCTTTTTAATAACATTTAAAATATCTCCGGTCAATTCCGGATCGAGTGCCGATGTCGGTTCGTCAAAGAATAATATCTTCGGTTTACACGCCAGTGCCCTCGCAATGGATACACGCTGCTGCTGACCGCCGGATAATTGACGGGGATATGCCTGGGCTTTATCGGAAAGTCCCATTTTGTCCAGCAGCTCCGCCGCCTCTTTTTTCACTGTTTCGTAAGGGCGCTTTTGTACATGAACAGGGGCGTCCGTAATATTTTTTAAAACAGAATAATGAGGAAACAGATTGAAATTCTGAAAAACAAGCCCGAAATTCCGGCTGAGTCTTTTGAGTTCCCCCGGATGCTTATAAACCGCTTTATCATGATCATTTTCACATGCATTTTCCCCAAGATAAATCAGCTCGCCGCGATCCAGCTTCTCCAGCATCGTTGCAATACGCAGCAATGTTGATTTCCCTGCACCGGAAGGACCGATAATTGCCAAAACCTCTCCCTCCCGCACATAAACGGAAACATCTTTTAATACTTTCAAATCATCATAATTTTTATGGCAATGATTGATTTCCAAAACATTCATAAAATCCTCATTCCTGCGCATGGTGACTGCGCATAACTGCCTGCTGCCCATATCCGGATACAAATCCGGCATCAAAAATAATCAAGCTTTTTCTCAAGTATTTCCATTAAAAACGCCAACAGAAGATTCATAATATAATAAAACAAGCCGGCAATAATAAAGGGCATCATTGTTGTTTANNTTGTTTCCGCGGCGGCGATTGCCTGTGCCTGCGTAAACATCTCTGTCACCGCAATGACAAACGCGAGTGACGTATCCTTTACTAAGGTTATCATTTCATTTGTAACCGCAGGTAATATCCGACCGATTACCTGCGGAAAAATAATTTTGATAAATGTCTGTACTTTGCCGTAGCCCAGTACCTTTGCCGCTTCATACTGCCCGATTTCCATTGACTGGATACCGCCGCGGTATATTTCCGCAAAGTACGCCGCATAGTTTAGGATAAAGCCGATAAGAACTGAAATCAAACGATATTCCCTGCTGATAGGTATCCCAAACAGATAATACGGTCCAAAATAGACAACCATCAACTGAAGCATCAGGGGAGTTCCGCGCATAATGGAAATATAAACCTTTGTAATACTTCTTAGCACAATATTTTTTGACATTCTGCCGAATGCAAATATCAGACCAAGAGGCAATGAAAAAAGCAATGTAAGAGAAAAAATCTCTAAAGAAATCAGCATTCCCTCACCCAAGCTCTGCGCTATTTCCCATACATTCATGCGCACCTACCTCTTTCTATTCTGCCGTAAGACAAACAGCGTCGGTTAATTTATATTTCTCTGCAATCTCCGCAAATTTACCGTCACTGACCATATCCTTCAATGTAGTCTGGACTTTATCCCTTAATTCTTCGTTTCCTTTTTTGAAGCCGATCCCATACTGCTCCGTTGAAAGGGGTTCCTCTAAAATGATAAATTGATCTTTCCCTCTGGATTCCACCTGAAACTTTGCCACACCGATATCCATAGCGATTGCTTCTCCGGAACCTGCTTCCAGGTTAAGAAATGCCGTATTGTATTCCGGAACTTCATCCAAATTTCCGAAAGAATCCAATAATTCTTTATTCGCCTTGTCCTTTAAGGCTGTCAGTGCAGATGAGGCGGCTTGTACAAGTACATCCTTGTCTTTCAAGTCTGCAAATGTTTTTATCCCCGAATCCGCTTTTACGACAAACACCTGACTGTTATCTACATAAGCTTCCGTCCATGTATACTGATCCTCACGTCCGTTTATCGTAAACCCATTCCAGATACAGTCGATTGCCCCGGAACCTAATTCCGTATCCTTTGCGTCCCAATTGATTGGCTGTTTTATCAGTTCCCAACCGTTGCGGGCGCAGACTTCTGCGGCAAGATCCAAATCAAACCCGACATATTCACCGTTTTCTTCATACCCATACGGCGGAAACCCTTTATCAAATCCAACGGTAAATGTTGTTTTTTCATCTGCTGCCGCGTCGGTTGCTTCGGCGGCGGTATCATTCGCTGAGTCCGTAGAAGAATCATCGCTTCCGCAAGCTGTAAAAAGACTGAATGTCATCAAAAAACATAGTGCCAGTGCTGTTATTTTTTTCATATCTTCCTCCTCAAAATATTTTATTCGCCATTTTTTTCGGCGTTACTGCGTTATTGTACCATAAATGGCTATTTATTGCAATATTCATTCATACTCTTTCATTTATATAGAGTAATGCCTCTGCGATAAAGCGGGCGTGGTCAAATGCAAACCCCTCGGATGAAACGACTTTATACTTGGTTTCTTTCAGTAATCCTTTTTTATTTCTGCTTCTTTCTATGACAGCTTTTAAACTCAATCCCTTTTCCCTGCTGAACGCTTTTAATTCATACCGGATGATTTCTTTTATCTGATTGTTTTCGGTAATCTCTTCTGCAGATACTTCCTTTAAGGTTAAGGACAGGAAACAGGCATCCGCCGCGTCGTCACCCGCATTCACGCATAAATCCTCTTCAATCAGCGCAGCATACGCGGCAGTTATTATGCGGCATCTCGGATCCCTGTCGGCTTCTCCGTATGTATTTATCATTTCCAGACTAAGTCCGGTCACTCCGGTTTCTTCTTCAAGCTCTCTTTTTGCTGCCGCCTCTATGTCTTCCCTGATATGAATAAAGCCGCCCGGCAGTGCCCAAAGTCCGATAGAAGGATGGTTTCTTCTTTTTATCATCAGCAACTGCAGTCCATCTTCTACGTAAAACAATGGGGAGTCCTCTTCTGTCAAGGTTTTTGCGAAACGTTCCTTATTGTATTTTATAACAAGTACATCCGCCGTAACCGANNCTCCCGCCGTAACCGAAGGATTCTCATATCGGTGCGGGTCATACCCATCTAAAAATTCCTCCAGTGTCTGATTGTCCTCATTTTTTTCACCGGTCCCCAGAAAGGGACTGATATCTTCTAAAAATGCCGCCATTGCCGCCTCCTTTATATACCCCAAATAATAGATTTATTATGTCTTTTCGGAAATCCGGTTTGCCAGCCCTGCAAATTGCTCCAGACTCAGCATTTCTCCGCGGATATTCCTTGCGATTCCTAAACTGTCAAGGATTTTTCCCGTTTCTTCTTTCCCCAGTGAAAGCTCGCCGCTGTTTGCCAACGCATTTTGCAGTGTTTTTCTCCGTTGGTTAAAAGCCGCCCGGATAATCCGAAACATCAGCCTTTCATCGGCTGTGTCCACCGGCGGTTTTGAAAAACATGCAAGATGAATCACCGCGCTGCCTACGCCCGGACGGGGAATAAAACAGTTCGGCGGGACGTTTGCCGCCAGATGCGTTTCGGCATAGTATTGCACCGCCAGAGAAATGGCTCCGTAAATCTTACTGCCGGGTTCCGCATTCATCCGTTCCGCCACCTCTTTTTGTATCATAACCGTTACGCTGGCAAGCGGCATACGGCTTTCAAAAAGCTCCATAATAATCGGCGTTGTAATATAATAAGGCAGGTTAGCCACTACTTTAACCGGCTTTCCCTCATTATACCGTTCTGCCAGTGAATGGATATCCTGCTTTAAAATATCTCCGTGTATAATTTCTGCATTTGTATAACCGGCAAGTGTTTCCTTTAAAATCTCAACACATTTTTTATCAATCTCGACCGCTAAAACCTTTCCGGCACTTTCGCATAGATACTGTGTCATTGTCCCGATACCCGGACCGATTTCCAATACGAAATCATCCTTTGTAATACCGGCGGTC
>DBDL01000037.1:10694-16147 GCA_002293545.1 Lachnoclostridium sp. UBA933
CGAAAGTTTTGCCATACTATCCTTTTACTCCAAAAACTTCTTTTGCATTCTGCGCCGTCGTTTCAATGACTTCCTCTGTTGTCACCCCTTTTATCCGTGCAATTTCTTCCGCAACATAAAGCAAACGGGCGGAATCATTTCGCTCGCCCCGGTACGGATCGGGTGACAGATAGGGGCAGTCGGTTTCCAACAGTATACGTTCCAGCGGAATGGCTTCTGCGGTTTCTTTTAGTTTTCGGGCATTTTTAAATGTTATGATACCGCCTATCCCGATATGAAGCCCTATCTTTATTAATTCCTGTGCCATTTCTTTTGAATAAGAAAAGCAGTGCATCGTTCCGCCGTACCTGCCCGCTTCTTCTTCTTTTAATATTGTAAGCGTATCCTCCGCGGCATCTCTGCTGTGAATCACAACCGGCATTTCCAGCTCCTGCGCAAGATGCAGCTGTCTGATAAGCCACTTCTTCTGTAACTCATGGGACGGCTCTTCGTCATAATAGTCCAGTCCGATTTCCCCGATTCCGACAATCTTTTTATTTTCTGCATGAGTCCTTATCCATTCCATGATTTCTTCCGTCATTTCAGCGGAGTCATTTGGATGCAGACCAAGTGTTCCATAAACAAAAGGATACTTTTCTGCCAGCTCATAGGTGTCCTTGCAGCCTTTAAAATCCGCACCGCTGTTTATGACGGCTCCTACCCCGTTTTCCCGTAAACGATTCAGGAGGCTGTTTCTGTCCCCATCGTACTGTTTATCATCGTAGTGCCCGTGTGTATCTATAATCATGATATTTCCATTCCCCTTATGAATTTTACTTCATTCTGTGAAAAACATTGTTTCACTTGATGAAATGCCCCTTTTTGAAGCACCCTATTTCACAATTTGCGCAAGAACCTCGTCCGGTTTCAGTCTGGCAAACAATATTTCCGGTTTTTCCGTCACTTTATTCCCCGACGGATATTCCCCGAACTTGTCCAAGGTATTAAAATCCCTGCAAACGGTGTTCAGCTGCGCAAAAATCTTCTCTGCCGTTTCCGGTAAAAAGGCGGCTAACAGAGATGTGCCGATGCATATACTCTCCGTTAAATTATAAAGCACCTGTGAAAGCCGGTCTTTCTTTTCTTCCTCTTTTGCCAATACCCACGGCATGGTTTCATCAATATATTTGTTGCAGCGCTTAAACAGTGTGATTACTTCGGAAATGGCGTCGGCCACCCTGATTTCATCCATTTTATGATTAACAGTCCCGGCTGTCATTGTAACGAGTGAAATAAGCTCGTCATCCGTTGGCTCACTGACACCGGTCGCTGTCACTATCCCGTCAAAATACTTATTGCTCATGGAAACGGTACGGGGTACAAGGTTTCCGAGAGTATTCGCAAGATCGGAATTAATCCGTTCCACAATCAGCTCCCAAGTAATAATACCGTCATTATCAAACGGCATTTCATGTAAAACGAAGTATCGTACCGCGTCAACACCGAAAATACCGACCAATTCATCCGCATAGATAACATTCCCTTTTGATTTGCTCATTTTCCCGTCGGACTGATTCAGCCAGGGATGACCGAAAATCTGCTTCGGAAGCGGAATATCCAGCGCCATCAGCATAATCGGCCAGTAGATTGTATGAAACCGCAATATATCCTTACCAATCAGATGCAGGTCGGCGGGCCAGTATTTTTCAAATAGTTCCCCGTGGTTTCCGTCCGCATCNNCGCATCATAATCCAACCCGGTGATATAATTGCTTAACGCATCAAGCCATACATAAACAACATGCTTTTCGTCGAAATCCACCGGAATCCCCCACTGAAAGCTTGTCCGCGACACACACAGATCCTGAAGTCCCGGCAGAAGAAAGTTATTCATCATTTCATTTTTACGGGAAACCGGCTGGATAAAATCGGGGTTTTGATTGATGTGTTCAATCAGGCGGTCCGCATATTTGCTCAGTTTTAAAAAGTATGCCTCCTCCTTTGCCGGTTCTGTTTCCCGTCCGCAATCGGGGCATTTTCCGTCAACCAACTGGGATGAGGTAAAAAAGGACTCGCACGGGGTACAATACATTCCCTCATATTCTCCCTTATAGATGTCATCCTGTTCATACAGCTTCTTAAATATCTTTTGAATCTGTTTTGTATGGTTTTCATCTGTCGTACGGATGAACTTATCATATGATGTATTCATCATATCCCAGATACTTTTTATTTCACCCGCCACACCGTCTACAAATTCTTTTGGGGAAACGCCTTGTTCTTTCGCCTTGATTTCATTTTTCTGTCCATGTTCGTCCGTCCCGGTCTGAAACCGGACATCAAATCCTTGATAACGGCGGTATCTTGCGATTGCATCTGCCAAAACGGCTTCATACGTATTGCCGATATGCGGTTTTCCTGACGTGTATACAATTGCTGTTGTTAAATAATACGGTTTCTTTTCCATTTCTGCCTCATTCCTATTATCTTTTAAGAGATAAAATACTTTGCAAGATGTTTTCGCTTCTTTGTCTTAAATGTATAATACTTGGTTTGTGATTGTTCGTTTCCGTCAANNCATCATGTATTTCCCGAATACAAATACCGATGAAAGGTTTTTCTGCCGTGAAACGGTTTCTTTTTTGTAGGTTTTCAAATCCAGTTTTACCAGCTCTGTCGCCTCCATATTTTCTCCTGATTTGATATAATAAAGACTGCCGTTTGTCATATCAATCTTTGCCGAAATAATGACTTTCGCGCTGTCTATTTTCCGGATTCTGGAACTCTTTATATTCCGCTGGTACAATTCCACCTCACCATAATCCTTACCTGTAATGCTGTAATAGACTTCATTATTATAAACCCCGATAATTTCTTCCCCTTTACTGGCGAGCTTCTTCTTTTTCTTCCCTTTCATATTGGACTGATAACTGCCGAGCAATGTGGAATAATAAATCTTTTTCCCGTCGGATATGGCAAGTGTTACGATGTCGCTTTTAATAATGCGTTTGCTNNGTTTAGATTCATACAATAAACCCCTATCGGATCAAAGGTTTCAAAATTAAGCAGTTCTTTTTGTTTGATATAATAAATCTTTTTCCCGACGATAGAAACATTAGAACCGACCGCCAGTTGTTTAAATCCGGTTCCGTTAATTCCGATTCTGGTAATGTACGGATGAGAACCCCCGGTTCCTTCAAACTTATCAATCACAACGTACAGCTTTTTATTATAGTATTGTATACTATTAATTGAAAAGCAGTTATACTTATACACCAGCTTTTTCTTTCCTGTTTTCGTATTCATTTTATAGAGCTTGTTATATACGCTGTAATATAAGGTACTCCCGACTTGGCAGCCTTTTGAGTAGTACCCGTCCACATGCCATACATTCGATAGGTTCCTGCCTTGTTCATTTGTTTTTTTTGACGCTCCCTGCGTTCCGGCAGGCAATACGGTTACGAACATACATATCGTTAGTAATACGGCAATTCCTTTTCTTTTCATATTGGTTCCTCCTCAGGTTTTGTTTTATAAATGATAAGAATAACCGGCTGAAATTCTGTTTTATCCTAATCCCTTTCAGGAATTATATAATCATAATAACTCAAAATATTGAAATTGTCACTATCAAAAGTATGTTCTTTATGGTAAAATAAGAAAAACGATTTGGATAGGAGTTGTATTCACGTATGATTATTGGTTCGCATGTTGGTATGAACGGGAAAGATATGTTTCTCGGATCGGTAAAAGAAGCACTGTCTTACGGGGCAAATACCTTTATGGTATATACCGGGGCCCCGCAAAATACAAGGAGAAAAGATATTCTTTCACTGCGGATTCCGGAGGCATGGAAACTCATGGAAGAAAATGAAATGTATCCCTTTGTCGTACATGCCCCTTATATTATTAACATAGGCAATACCGAAAAACCGGAAACATACAAATTAGGTGTTGATTTTTTGGCATTGGAACTAAAACGGACCGAAGCAATGGGCAGCAATACGCTGATTCTGCATCCGGGCTCGCATGTCGGCGCCGGTGCGGACGCCGGAATCCGGCAAATTACAGAAGGATTGAATACGGTGCTTACGGCAGATACGAACGTTAATATTGCTTTGGAAACCATGGCGGGGAAAGGCAGTGAAATCGGCGGAAGCTTTGCGGAGCTTGCCCGGATTTTTAACGGAGTAACCCACAATGATAAGCTTCGCATATGTTTTGATGTCTGTCACGTAAATGACAGCGGTTATGACTTGGTAACCCAATACGATTCCGTTATGGAGGAATTTGACCGTACTCTCGGTTTGGACAAGATTGCGGTGATTCATCTGAACGATAGTAAAAATCCCTGCGGCGCCATGAAAGACCGGCATGAAAATTTAGGGTTCGGGAACATCGGGTTTGACACTCTTGTCAAGATAGCAAACGATCCTGTTTTTGAGAACATCCCCAAAATATTGGAGTCCCCTTATGTAAAAGACCCCGGTGATGATACAAAAACATACCCCCCGTATAAATATGAAATTGATATGCTGAAAAAGGGTGCGTTTGATGCGGGACTGATTGATGTGATTATAAAGGATTCCTGATTTAAGGGACATCATAAACCATGTCATTTTTAATGGTAATCCTTTGTATCATCGGCTAATATTTCACCCTCCAGATAAAGTGCCGCGTTTCCCGCTATTTTTACTCTTTCTCCGCAATATTCGCATATGATATTTCCGCCTCTCTTCGAGAGCTGTATTGCCGTCATCCTGTTTTTGTTCAGCCGTTCCGACCAAAACGGGATCAATCCGGTATGTGCCGAGCCTGTTACCGGGTCCTCAAAAATACCCATATTGGGAGCAAAAAACCTTGATACAAAATCAACCTGCTCCCCTTGTGATGTTATCGTTACGGCATGACTTGCCAAGTTCTTTACCAAATCAAAATCAGGAGCAGCGTTCTTAACCTGCCTCTCATTTTCCAATAATAATAAAAGTTCCCTTGAATCGTTTAAAATGTATGCCTCAAGTATTTTTACGCCGAATGCCTGCTCCATCTCTGCCGTGACCGCTGTTTTCCGTGTTTTTCTTGCAGGGAAATCCAATTCATACAGATTTTCTTTTCTCCTTACAAACAAGGTTCCGCTTTTTGATTCAAAACGTATCTCCTTTATGCCGGTATCCACAAAATTCATAATCACATAGGCACTTCCCAACGTAGCATGTCCGCACAAATCAATTTCCACTTCCGGAGTAAACCAACGCAAATCATAATATCCGTCCTGCTTTACTGCAAATGCCGTTTCTGAAAGGTTATTTTCCGCCGCAATTTTTTGCATGGCAACATCGTCAAGCTCTGCTTCCGGCAAACACACTCCTGCCGGATTTCCTTTAAATACTGTATCGGTAAAGGCATCAATCATATAATATTTCACGCTAATCACTCCCGTCATTTCTTTAGATATGTATATTTTTGGTGTTTCCT
>DBDL01000037.1:16199-18825 GCA_002293545.1 Lachnoclostridium sp. UBA933
TTTTTATAGGAAAGACCTATGAACTTTAAAATTTATCCAACGTAAGGAATGGCGAATTCCAAGGGATAAAACATCAGAATTCCATCAGAAAAAACATAAATAAAAATTTTGACTTTACGCTGATGAGCTGTAAACTTAAAGATCATGATGCTGCACGGATTGTTAAACCCAATGTGGATTACAAGTAAAAACGTCTTGAATATATTGTAAATGTAGTCTGTTTATGATACGATAATAGCATGAGAGGATGTGAAAATGATGTTAAGTATAGTGGAAATCAAAACGACAGTGGCCCCAATCGTCAAGAATACTAAGGTTCGGAAGGTGATGCTGTTTGGCTCTTATGCGAAAGGTGCGGCAACTGAGAACTCTGATATTGATTTGTTTATGGATAGCGGCGGAGAAATTACAGGATTGGACTTCTATGAATTGATATCGAAACTTGAAGATGCTTTCAAAATAAACATTGATTTGCTTCCTGACCTGGATGTTATCCCAAACTCACCAGTAGAACGGCAAATCAACGAATCCGGGGTGATAATATATGAGCGATAAAGATAAAAGCATCATTGAAAAAATGATTAAATATTGTGAAGACTCCATCAAGTATATTGATGGATTGTTCATAACTATGATGGCGTTCAGTACAGAATCATATGGGATACACTGATTAATGACATTCCGACATTAATCAAAAAATTAAAGAAAATATAGTATCACAAATATCAAGTGCCTGTGTCAAGCGACACAGCCATATTTTATTGAAGGAGGGCGACCATGCCGTATATTACCATCAAACAGCCGCCGGTTTATCATTAAATTATATTTGAAGAGATGCTTGCAGGGGTGGACGATTTAAGTAAATATGCACAGCCGAACATATATCTTCCACAACCCAATTTTATAAAAACATAAAAGAAGTTCCGAAAATTAAAAATAATGCTTTGACACAATCCTGCAAATATGTTATTCTATTTCATGCGATATATAACGCATGTCATTATTCATGTTTTTATATAAAACATATTTTATACGGTCAGGAGAATGAACTATGAAAAAAGTAAGAAAAGATTTATCGTTGACCCCTGTAATCAAGATAATAAAATCCATACTTGCAATCATTCTGATTTTCAGTATTGCTGTCGGCAGCTTTTATATCCATACAGATGTCCTGACTTCCAATGCAGCGAAAAAATTGAGTCTGCAAATCAAAAAAACCAAATACGTTGTTAAAAAAAGCAATAAGGGTAAAAATAAATCAACACAAAAAATACAGGTAAAAAATCTGAAGAAAGGGAACATTGTAAAATGGATATCCAGTAATAAAAAGATTGCACTTGTAAGTTCTCCCAAGAAAAACGGCAAAGCAAAACTGACGGTTTATACCAAGAGAACGGGACGAGCCAAAATTTCGGCAGTTATTAAAAACAAGAGAACAAAAAAAGTTTTAAAGCGGCTGACGAAGACCATTACAATATCTGCCGGACAAAAGCCGCCTATCTCTACCGTACGCCCGCTGATCCCATCGACAACACCCGCCCCGAAGCTTGCTCCGGAAGCCACCCCAGAAGTGACGCCGGAAATTACACCAAATGCCGGTTCATTTGATCATATGTCGGTAATTAATGAACTTTGCAAAGCAGACAACGGAGGCCGGGTTGCCGGTACCCGCGGCAATGCCCTGGCAGCGTCTTATATTACGGAACACTACCGGAAATACGGATTGATGCCATTATTAAAACCGGATTATGAATGGTCCTACAAAGAAAATCCGAATAATGACCGTAACATCACCGGTAATATTGTCGGTTGCCTGAAAGGAAAAGACCGTACGAAAGCAATTATTATATCCGCACATTATGACACGGTCGCACAGGCTCCCGGCGCGGTTGACAATGCATCGGGAATCGCGGCTCTCTTAGAAATTGCCTTTAAATTAAGCGCCCGGACAGAACAGCCTAAGACGGATATCATCTTTTGTGCCTTTAACGAAGAGGAACGTATGCCCTTATACTTAGGCAGTAAAGCTTTTGTAAAAGAATTTACAGGACTTTATGACAATGTATGTAACATTAATATTGATTGTGTGGGAATGCGAAACGGCGGTTCCTATATGTTAGGACAAAACAATAATAAGATCAGTAATGAATTAATCGGTGCTTTTCAGAATATCCTGAAAGAAATGAAGATTGATTACAATGAAACCTCCAACGATATTGTACGTTCCGATCACTTAAGTTTTCTTGCTGCCGATATTCCTGCCGTTTGCTTTACACAAGCATCCATAAGTTCTGTTATTCATTCGCGGCTGGATGTTGTCGGCAACATCGTACCCGAACAGATTGAACAACTGAGCAGTGCAATCATATCTTTTGTTACAGAAAGTGATTTTAATGAATTTTCACTTGACATTCATGATATTTTGCGTTAGTATAAACAAAAAAAGAAAGTGAGGTGACCTATATGTCCAGAAATTATAAAAACCATTTATCAAATCATCCGAACAACCGCAGCAATCCATATAGCTTGCCTCTGTGCCCTTATCTTTTTATTTGATTTTGTTCGTATTCAAGTCCAAACAAAATAAATAATTTATAAGTGCTGTAGATGCAATCTACGGCACTTT
>DBDL01000036.1 GCA_002293545.1 Lachnoclostridium sp. UBA933
GCTGTTTCCAGATCAATTCGGGCAAAACGGAAGCATTCCATCAGCTTCGGTGAAAATACACCGCATTCCCCGTCAATAATCATTTCAAAGGCATCTTCTTTGGAAAATGCCGCCTTATAAACACGTTCACTGATCAATGCATCATACACATCCGCAATGGATACGACTTGTGCGGCAAGCGGAATCGCCTCTCCGGTCAGACCGTCCGGATAGCCGTTGCCGTCATAGCGTTCATGATGAAAACGCGCAATGTCATAGCAGTATTTATAGAATATTTCATCCTCCTGACCTTCGGCAACCATTTTGATGATTTCACTTCCTTTTGCGGAATGTGTTTTCATGATTTCAAATTCGTCTTTTGTTAATCTGCCGGGTTTTAATAAAATACTGTCCGGTATGGCAATTTTCCCGATATCATGCATTGCCGATGCATTGGTTATCATTTCGATGGTACTCCGATCCAATCCGTATTCCGGATGATGCTGCTGTACGGCTTTTAACAATACTTTCGACAGATTTCGGATTCGTTTGATATGCTGACCGGATTCAAGGTTCCGGGATTCTACCAGGTTGCTTAACGTATCTATGATTCGGCGGTTAAATTCCTGTAAAACAACCGCCTGATGCTGGATCTTTTCCATTTGTTCCATAACCAAACGCTCTAAGTGATTTTTATGATGATATAAGTCTATAACATTTTTAACGCGAATAAAAACAAGATAAGGGTCAAACGGCTTTTTAATAACGTCGGAAACACCGAATCCATACCCGGTACGCTCGGAAAGGTTGGAATCGTCGCCGGTAATCAGTATGACCGGTATCCGTTCTAACAATTGCTTTTTTTCCAATTCTTTTAACAGTTCAAAACCATTCATAACCGGCATATGTAAATCAAGTAAAATAATTGATATCCTGCTTGGATCCTCATTAATGATATCCAATGCCTCTTGTCCGTTTTCCGCTTTGGAAATACTATAAGCACCCTCAAACATCCCCTCCAGTAAATCTCTGTTCACTTCTGCATCGTCTACAATTAGTATTCTTTGATTCATGATAACCTCCTTGATGGTCAAATATTATATATGAATTTTCTTGATAAATAAAATGATGCCGTCATTCAATTCCTTCCGGAACCACATCCGTTCCCCTGCGAAGAAAGGTGACGGAACGGAACGAATCAATATTTTTATATATATAGGAATCAATGGTCACTTCAACTCCGGGATATACAATTCCTTGTACAATAACACAGGAATTACTGCTTTCATTTATCAGTACAAGCAGTTCATCATGCTTTTTATTCAGTTTATTCAATTCTTTTATCTTAATTGACATCGCTTGGTTCAGCTTTTTTTTCATGGTAATCACTTGATCGGTTAAACTCTTTGCTCTCTCTATCTTATCAAGTCCATCGGTAAATAATGCCACTTCTGATTCTATTTTTGCTATTTGCTTTCCCAAATTCTGATATTCGTCCATTTGATCCTGCGTCACCCCGACAAACAATTTCGTTGTTTTCTCTACGGGATTTCCAAGATTATGACATGTAATCCCCTTATTTGCTTTTGTCATTCCGCCTATGATAACCCCTCTTGATCCGGATACGACAACCGTATCCTGTGTATCAATATTACAGTTCAGCAGATAATTTGCATTTACCGATTGTTTCGCTATAATCGTAACGGATTCAAAAAACAAACCGGATATCGTTTCTTTTGCATGTAAAAAGCCTCCGCCGATCCCCTGCATCCCTCTTTTCAGTAAGATTGACTTTCCTGCCATAATCTTCGCCGCTTCCACATGCCCGTCAATCATAATATGCCCGGTCGCTTTGACCATAAAGCCCGATTTTACTTCTCCCATGATATAAACATCACCGTCAAAGTCAATGTTTCCGGTTTCCGTATCAACATCCTTATTGATAATATAACAGTTTTCAATATTAATCCGCCCGTCTTTCAACTCGATCACCCCGGTGATATTGGAAAAATACTGCTTTCTGTCCTCGCTTACCGAAAATCCCTTGCCCCGAATCGGCGGCAGGTCTTTTCCCCGTTTGGGAAACAATAAGTTACCCATAACGGTAAACCCGATTTCGCCCTGTGTGGCAGATATGTATTCGGCGATCAACTGCCCTTCCTTTACCTGTTCAAACAACTCCATATTCTTATAATCAACCGACCCATCACTCAATAACTTTGGCTTATTTAATATTTCCGTCCTGAAATGATATTGAAATCTGCCGTCCTCGCCGTTGGTTTCTTCTTTACCGGACGCCACGGCAACACTGTCCATATTGGGAAAAATATTCAGTGCTTCTTCTATCTTATCCATTTTTATTCCTTGCTTCACACCTGCTTTTGTAAGCGCATTCATAACATCGTCAACAGAACATTCACCAGGTGCTTTTACCGAAGCCAAATTGATGGATGCACTTAATTTATCTTCAGAAATGAATACTTTAACCAACGAATGAGCTTCATTTTCTGATTCATTCACCGGTTCCTCATTTTGTTTCATCAATGTATTCCCCATACATAGCTCCCCTGTCTGCTACCTTTTTTCTTCCAATAAAAGCCGCATCCTCCTCATTTCTTCAACTGAAAATGAAGCCTTTGCATAAACATTGACATCAAGACCGCTTTCTAATCCCTTTAGTATTTCCGCTGTCTGCTCCGGTGTAAAATCATTGACATCCTCGTGAGGGTGAAATAATTCTTCTTCAATCTTCCTCATTTGCATTTCGTCATACAATACATTGGCATAAGAAGAAACATCCAAACCGGCATCCAGACCCAATCGGATTTCACGCATCTGTTTCCATGTAAATAACGGATTTGTGTAGAGTTTTACATCAACTTTTCGTTCCAAACCTTTACGGATTTCACGCATCTGCATCCAGGTATAAATCGTCTTGGCATAAACAGACACATCCACCCCTCTCATCAGCCCTTTCGTAATTTCGCGCAGCTGTACCCCGTAGTATTCGGGAGTTATGTATGGAAACAAATTGATGCCTGCTTCGCTGGCATAATTGATTTCTTCTAATTGTTCCGCATCGTATCCGTCATCCAAAAGTTTTGCTAAGTCCTCACCGCGTTTCAATCCGATACGGATTTCATTCAATTCCTTGCCCGTATAGTTCTTCTTTGCATAAGGAACTAAATCAATATCTTCCAATAAACCTTCCCGTATCGCACGCATTACCATGTGATGGTTACCCGGATCCGAATACCTCGAAACATCCAATTTGCTTTCCAGTCCCAAACGGATTTCTCTCATTTGAAACCAATCATATTTTTTGTCTAAGTATAAATGGATGTCTATATCGGAAACCATCCCCAAACGGATTTCACACATCTGCGGTGCGATATACTCCAAGTCCGCATATACGGAAATATCTACGTTTTCAGCAATTCCCTGCCGTATTTCCTCAATCTGCATCCAGTCATACCCTTCATTACGGTAAAAATCCAAGTCCAGTCCGTATTGTAAGGACTGACGTATTTCATCCATTTGAAACCATTCTAATGCCGGATCCAAAAGAGGTTCGATATCAATGTTATTTTCCAAGCCTTTACGAATAACTTCCAATTGCAGGGAATTAAAATCCAGTTTCTTCAATCTTTCTATATCAGCTCCGAGTTCCTTGCAAATATTTAACTCAGCCTCATAATTAACCTTTTGGATCTCATGCTCTATTTCTTTTTTTACATGTTGATTCATAACGGCTCCTTTATAATGCGAATATAGTTTATTATAATCGTTTTTGTAGATTTTGGCAAGAGGAAAAGACTCTCATTTCACATTAAACAGCACACCCACAATCATAAGTATCAATGATAATCGTAGGTGTGCCGCTATGGAAATCAATGTATTTATTTATTCTTTCTTTTTCACATACTGACCGACAATATCCATTGCCTTTTTTTGCAGCATTGTTTCGTCAAAATAATCCTCATATTCTACATTTCGGGTATCTTTAACCTGTTTCGCCAATTCATCCTGGGTGACTTCTTTGGTTTCCTGACCGGTTTGCTGCGCCTGTCCCGCATAATTATCTTTCAATATTTTTGTCAGCTCTTCTTCGTCTTCATCGGTGATATCGGCACCCTCTTTATCAATGATATATTGGCATACAAGCAATGTTTTTACTACGGATTCCGCCATTTTTTTAATCTCTTCATTATAGGCTTCCTCAGTCATCTGATACTGCGTTAAAAAGGTATTAAAATCCTGTCCCTGCTGAGTAATGCCGTATCTCATTGTAAAATCATTTTCTTTTATCTTTTCATCCACATACTCCTGCGGCAATGACTTTACCGTCACCGATTCCATATATGTTTGCATCGCCTGGCTGTTTATCTGGTCTTTTACTTGTTTTTTTGTACCCTCTTTATATTCATTTACTGTTTTATACTGATCTCCCGTGGCTTTTGCAATATTAGCGTCTGTTGCTTCCAGCGGAACCTTAGAGGTTGCCAGCTTATTCAGCTTCACTTTAAATACTGCTTCTTTTCCGCTGAAATCAGGATTGTTTTGATAGGGATCCGGAAATTTCACTTTGATATCTTTTGTTGCACCGACTTTCATCCCGACAATTCCTTCTTCAAATCCGGGAATCATACTGCCGGAACCAAGCTCTAAGTCTTGCTTATCCGCTTTTCCGCCGTCAAATTCCTTTCCGTCCATTGTCCCGTTGTAATTAATATTGACTGTATCATTCATTCTGGCGTCGGTACGCCCTTTTATTGGCTGCGGGTCTGCTGAACTCAGCAGTAATTTGTTCAAATTTTCTTCCACGGTTTCATCAACTGTTTTATCTACCTCAAGACCCTTATAATCAATCGTAAACGTCAAATACTCCTCCGGATCATACGAATCCCCTACCCATGGCAGTTTCTTTACGAAATCTCCCCACGAACACCCTGTCATCACCATTGATAATATGAGAAGCATACTAACAATTGCTGTCTTTTTCTTCAATTATAAATCCTCCTTTTTGCCTGCGGCATTTTGAATCAGGGAATATTTTCCCTCCTGATATTATACTATACCACGAAATCTCAAAAAATAAAAGTGATATTTTGTCCACAACTGAAATTATTGGAATCCTCCTTGCCGGTATCCGAAAATCACTTGACCGGAACCCTTTCACTTCTTATGAGATTACTTCTTTCATTTTACGGGCAAATTGACCCACTTTTTTTACGCAATCGGTACCGGACTCTTCTATGATACGTACAATGGCGCTTCCGACAATAACTCCGTCGGATAATTCAGCCATCTGTTTTGCCTGTTCCGGAGTCGAAATCCCAAAGCCTACGGCACATGGTATCTCTTTTACCTGTTTCACTTCCCGTACCATATATCTAACGTCATTGCTGATCTTTTCACGTTCCCCCGTTACGCCCAAAGAAGAAACACAATAGACGAAACCCTCGGATTCCCGTGCAATTTGACGGATACGGTTTTCGGAAGTCGGTGCGATAAGGGATACCAAATGGATATCGTACTTTGAAAAAACCGACTGCAGCTCATTTTTTTCTTCGTAAGGAACGTCCGGTACGATTACCAAACGGATATCACATTCTTTGCATTTTTTTGAAAATTTCTCGATCCCGTATACGTAAACCGGATTGACATAGGTCAAAAAAACGAGGGGAATCGCTGATTCTTTCCTGAAATCCAAAACCATATCAAATATTTTATCCGTTGTCGTCCCTGCCTTTAAAGCCCTTTCATTGGCTTTCTCAATTACGGGACCTTCGGCGACCGGATCGGAAAACGGAATCCCTATCTCAATCAAATCGGAACCCGC
The DNA here is from genome assembly GCA_002293545.1 of Lachnoclostridium sp. UBA933. Taxonomy (GTDB): domain Bacteria; phylum Bacillota; class Clostridia; order Lachnospirales; family Lachnospiraceae; genus UBA933. Next base: position 5,822 of record DBDL01000036.1, read on the forward strand.
TTTTTCCAGTTCGGCTAACAGCTCTTTTGTTACGGATAAATTCGGATCTCCCGCCGTAATAAAAGGAATAAAAGCTTTTTTATTTTGAAAGACTTCTTGGATACTACTCATGAAGATTCACCCCCTTGTATTTTGCAATGGATGCCACATCTTTATCTCCTCGTCCGGATATATTGATTACAATAATCTGTTCGGGATCCATCTCTTTTGCCAGAATCCTTGCATATGCTACGGCATGTGCGCTTTCAATTGCCGGTATAATTCCTTCGGTTCTTGATAAATACTCGAATGCCTCCACCGCTTCGTCGTCGGTTACGGAAATATACTCTGCCCTCCCCGCATCATAGAGAGAGGAATGTTCCGGTCCGATCCCCGGATAATCAAGTCCTGCCGAAATGGAATAAACCGGGGCAATCTGACCGTAATCGTCCTGGCAGAAATACGACTTCATCCCATGAAAAATCCCCGTCGTTCCGGTTGCGATTGTCGCCGCGGTATCTTTTGTTTCGATTCCCCGTCCTGCCGCTTCACAGCCAATCAGTCTTACTCCGTCTTCCTGTATGAAATCATGGAAAATTCCGATGGCGTTACTTCCGCCGCCGACACAGGCAATAACAGCATCCGGAAGCTTCCCTTCCTTTTCAAGCATCTGTTGTCTTACCTCTTTCCCGATGACACTCTGAAAGTCCCTTACAATCAGCGGAAACGGATGCGGACCTACGACAGAACCGATCACATAATGGGTATCTTCAATTCGTGCCGTCCATTCACGCAGCGTTTCATTCACCGCATCTTTCAGCGTCTGGGTCCCGCTTGTAACCGGATGTTCTTTTGCTCCTAAAAGCTCCATACGGAAAACATTCAGGGCTTGGCGGGAAATATCTTCTTTCCCCATAAAGACTTCGCATTCCAATCCCATCAATGCCGCGGCTGTCGCGGTCGCGACCCCGTGCTGCCCCGCACCGGTTTCGGCAATGACTCTCGTCTTTCCCATTTTTTTTGCCAGAAGAACCTGCCCCAAAACGTTGTTGATTTTATGCGAACCGGTATGATTCAAATCTTCCCGTTTCAAATAGATTTTGGCACCTTTCAAATCTTGTGTCATTTTTTTTGCAAAGTACAATCCGGACGGACGCCCCGCATAATTACTGAGCAAGTCATTCAACTCTGCGACAAACCCGGAATCATTCTTGTACTTATGATAGGATTCTTCCAACTCAATTACGGTGTTCATAAGAGTTTCGGGAATGTACTGACCTCCGTGAATCCCAAATCTTCCTTCTTTCATAATCTCCTCGCTTTCTAATCGTCATTAAGATTGCTGTTTTATGATTATTTTTCTCTGGTTACTATTGTTCCTAAATGCTGTTTTTGATTTTCATTCTCTGATTGCCATTGTTCTTTGATTGCTGTTTTCTGATTATTACTGTTCCTGACTGCCATTACTATTTTTTTTATTTTTTCAGGGTCCTTAACTCCGTCTGTTTCAACGCCCCCGCTGATGTCATAACCGTAACAGTTTACGGAAAGTGCCATGTTTATATTATCCGGACTCAACCCGCCTGCCAAAAAATAAGGATGCTCCAGCCCGTTCGGAATCATATCCCATGAAAAGGGAGAGCCGGTTCCGCCGTATACGTTTTTCCGGTAGGCATCAAGCAATAAATAATCACAGGCGAGCTTGTCGGCATTTTTTATTTGGTTTTCATTTTGCACCCGCACGGCTTTGACAACCGGTACGGAAACCTTTTCTTTCAGGTTTTGTATCATTTCTTCTGTTTCGTCGCCGTGAAGCTGTATTACGGATATGACTCCGCCCTTTACAAGGGAAATGATATTTTCTGCCGGTTCATTTACAAATACGCCGACCGGCAATACGGACTCTTTTAGTAATGACCGTAATTGCTCTGCCCGCCGGACCGTTACCTGCCGCTTGCTGTCTGCAAATACAAAGCCGGCATAATCTACATTTTCCCGATTCACAAAAGAGATATCTTCTTCTCTGCGGATACCGCATATCTTTATTTTTTTCATGACAGGGAATTCTCCATTCTCAACTGATTCAGCGTATGTCTTTTATCTTCGCTTTTCATGAATGCTTCTCCGATCAGTACGGCGTCCACACCTGCTTCTTCTAATCGCCGGATGTCCTCTCTTGTATGGATTCCGCTTTCAGCCACAAACAATATATCTTTCGGAACATGCCGCCGCAGCCGGATACTGTTTCCGATATCCACGGTAAACGTCTTTAAATCACGGTTATTTACTCCGATAATCCTCGCTCCGGCACGGACTGCCGAATGGATTTCCTTTTCATTATGTGCTTCTACCAGAGCGGATAATCCAAGTTTATCACAAATGCCCAGATAATATTTCAGCGTGTCGGTATCCAATAAGCTGCCTATAAGTAAAACGGCATCGGCACCTATTGTTTTCGCTTCATATATCTGATATTCGTCAACCGTAAAATCTTTGCGGAGTATTGGGATACTGCTGAACAATGAGCCTTCCTGCAAATAATCATTGCTCCCTTTGAAAAAATCCGGCTCGGTCAATACCGACATGGCGTCGGCACCGGCTTCTATATATTCCTTTGCAATTTGAACATACGGAAATTCCGGGGAAAGAAGTCCTTTCGAGGGAGATGCTTTTTTGATTTCACAGATAAAGCGAATCCCTTCTTTTTGTAAAACCGATTCAAGGGAACGGTCTTTCGTATATTTCCGTGACAACGACCCTTGATTTACTGACAATGCCTTTTCTTTCATTGCCTCAAAAGGAATCTTCCGTTTTGCCGACTCAACACGCTGTTTTGTTTTTATTACAATTTCGTCTAGTATCATGCTGTCCCTTCCGCCTCATAGATTTCATTGTTCACGTTCCGGAATTCTTCCAGCTTCCGATAGGCTTTCCCGCTGTCAATGGTTTCATTGGCAATGATAATGCAATCTTCCATTGTCGTTTTGTCCGTTCCAAGATATATGGCTAAAGCTGAATTCAATATTACGACATCCCGTTTGGCGCTCCGGTCGGTTCCCTTTAATATACCCTTTGTAATTTCTGCATTGACAAGGGGATTCCCTCCGGTCAAGTCACTCAATTCGCATGTTTGAAACCCGAAATACCCAGGTGTGATATCGTATTTTACGATTTTCCCGAATCGAATCTCGCATACATGGGTTTTTCCTGTCATTGTGATTTCGTCCAATCCGTCCGAACCGCATACGACAAGTCCCCTTGTCACTCCGAGATTTTTCAGAACGGAGGCTAAAGGTTCCACAAGGTTTTTATCATATACTCCGAGAAGCTGCATACTTGCCTGTGCGGGATTCGCAAGCGGTCCCAGAATATTAAATAACGTCCGTTCTTTCATTTCCGCTCTTACCAATGCCACATTTTTCATCGCCGAATGATGTTTCTGGGCAAACAGGAAACACATATTCGTTCGTTTTAAGATTTCTTCATTGGACTGGTAGGGAATGTCTATATGGATTCCCAATGCCTCCAATACATCTGCCGAACCGCTTTTACTCGAAACGCTTCGGTTCCCGTGTTTTGCCACCGGCACCCCCGCGCCTGCAATCACAAATGCCGACGTCGTCGATACGTTAAATGTCCCGGCTTCATCCCCTCCGGTTCCGACAATATCCATAACAGGAAAGGGCGGATTAATCTTAAATGCCATTTCACGCATCACCTGTGCTGATGCCGTAATTTCCTCAATACTCTCCCCTTTCATACGAAGGGCGGTCAAATATGCCGCTACTTGTACATGAGTGGCTTCCCCTGTCATGATTTCTCTCATAACATTTTTTGCCGTTTCAAAATCCAAATCATTTCTGTTGATTACTTGGTGTAATGCTTGCTGTATCATAATTTCCTCCATTCCGCCAGTTTCATGATGTTCCTGATGATAAACAGTACGATTCCCCAGCTTATCAAACACTTAATGAGGGTACGTGAACATGATGGTATCATGCCATTTCCGTCATTAAAAAAGCTTCTGCCCCCTCTTCCGAAGGGACAAAAGCAATATGCTTCTGCGGTACCACCCAAATTGGTCTTACGACCCACTCATCATGTACTAACATACATTCCCCAATATA
>DBDL01000192.1:0-7917 GCA_002293545.1 Lachnoclostridium sp. UBA933
GAAACGTATTTTGTTTCACACTAAATACCTCCCGATTTTGGAAGCTTTATTTTGCTTTAATTCCTTCGGTGTTCCGGCGGCTATCACATAACCGCCGTCGCTTCCGCCGCCCGGTCCCATTTCAATAATGGTATCACAATTTGACAGAATCACCGGATCATGCTCCGTAACAATTACCGTATTTCCGTTATCCACAAGCTCCTGCATAAGCTGAATCAGTTTTTCACTGTCTGAATAAGAAAGTCCGGTTGTCGGTTCATCCAGTATATAAATCGTCTTTCCGGTACTTCGTTTGCTCAATTCGGCTGCCAGCTTGATTCTCTGCGCCTCTCCGCCCGAAAGCGTGGTAGACGGCTGCCCTAATTTTACATAAGACAATCCCACATCAAACAATGTCTGCATTTTACGCTGAATCGAAGGAACATTTTTAAAAAACTCCAATGCTTCCTCTACCGTCATATCCAATACATCATATATATTTTTNNTGTTCCCTCTGCTTGATTTTCCGAGTTCTTTTGCCAATTTGATTCTCTGTGCCTCGCCGCCCGAAATGGTCGGCGTCTTCTGCCCCAATGTCATATACCCAAGTCCCACACGGTCGAGTGTTTTCAGCATCCGGTAACTAAACGTATCTTTTTCTCTAAAATAATCAATCGCCTTTGTCACACTCATTTCAAGAATGTTCCGGATATTCCTGCCGTCAACGGAAACTGTCATTGCTTCCGCGGTATATCCCGTAGTTCCGCAATCTTCACAATCCACATCAATAAAATTCCCAAACCCGACATGATAATGAATCACACCGTCACCGCCGCAGGTTTTACATTTCCCTTCCGAATTGACGGAAAACATTCCGGGACGAAACCCCTGTGCGGCAGCTTCCGGAGCTTCGGCAAACATTTTACGTACCCGGTCAAAAATCCCGGTGTAGGTTGCCGGGCAGGAAGTACGGCTGCGTCCGATCGGTTTCTGATCAATAATAAGGCATCGTTTCACATGTTCGGTGCCGGAAAGCGATACGCCGGAAAGGATTTCCGTTTCTGTTTTCATTTCCTCTCCGTCCTCCGTAACATTGCTTTTTAAGCGTTCTCTTAATTTCGGAACCAAGGTATCCAAAATAATACTCGATTTACCGCTTCCGGACACACCGGCTACCCCGACGAGAAGCCCAAGGGGAATATCAACCGAAACATCCTGCAGGTTATGAATGCTGCAATGGCAAAGCTTTAACAGCCGTTCGTTATCCATTGGTTTATATTTGGTTTTTACCGGTATCATCCGTTCTCCGGAAAGATACGGTGCCGTCCGAGAGTTTCGGCATTTCATAAATTCCCGGAAGCTTCCTTGAAAAATACGTTCTCCCCCATATTCGCCTGCATCCGGTCCCAAGTCAATGATATAATCTGCCGCCTGCATGAAATTTTCATCATGTTCCACGGCAATCACCGTATTCCCCCGTTTTATCAGCTTCTTCAAAATATTGATCAATTGCTGTTTTTCTTCCTCATGAAGACCGATGGTAGGCTCGTCGAAAATAAATATAATCGAATCCATCTCCGCAATGATATAGCTCGCCAAAAATAACCGCTGGATTTCCCCGCCGGATAACGTCGGAACAGGGCGCGATAAAGACAAATGGTGCAAACCCACATCAATCATACATTCCAGCTTGACCAATATTTCCTCCAATAATTTCGTTCCGGACAGCTTTTCTTCTTTCAAAAACATATAAAGCTCTTTTATATACATCGCTTCGAGTTCTGTAATCGTTTTCCCGCCTATCGTTGTATGGGCGGCATATCTGTTTAGCCCGCTGCCGCCGCATTTGGGACAGGCGATATAATTCACGCAGGTGATTTCAGACGGATTCCAGTTTTTCTTCCCAATCCTCCATTTGTAATGGTTGATAATCCAAGGCACCATACCGAAATACCTTGTTTGTCCGCCGTCACCATATTTATATTTCAGAAATTCTTCTTCGCTCAGCGAGGAAATCGGCTGTTTCTCCGACAAACCATGATACTGACAAAATTCTCCGATCAGACGGTTATAATACTTTTCATTTCCAAAAGTCATGCGCAGCGGCTTACCCCTGTCACGAAACATCTCCTCTTCATCCACAGTATATACTTTTCCGGAACCCAGACAGCGGACACACATCCCTTTGGGAGAGTTTTTCTGAAACATCTCCATCGAAAGCGGCTTCCCGTCGTCGTATTCCGGATCACGATGTCCGTATGCGGCAAAGAGTGCCGCCATCATGGCATTAATTTTGGTGCGTGTACCAACGGTACTGCGGGGATTGGACTGGCGGGTAATACGCTGTTCCACAGCCACTGTAGGCGATAACCCGGTGATACTGTCAAATGCAGGCACATTATCTACCATAAATTGTGTGTTGGAAAACATCAAATAACGGCGCTTGCCCTCCTCGTAGAGTGTATCAAACGCCAGACTGGATTTACCGGACCCGGATACTCCGGTGATGACTGTCAGTTGGTTTTTTGGGATCGAAATGCCGATGTTTTTTAGATTATGAATCCGGGCGCCGGTTATTTTTATCATTTGATTCATAAGGTTCTCCTTTTCTGTCCTGCATTGATGTGATACAGTGTTTTCAGAACAAACGTTCTCTTAAATGTAAGTATATCTTGTATGAACTGCTTTGTCAATGTTAAGGTAAAAATAATCGGGGGACACTTTATACTTTATTTTGCGGGAAATCGCAGGGATTCCTCCATGTATGCCGGATGGAATGATTTTGATGAAATGAGTACAAATTGACGGGATCGTGTGGTATAATGAGGGGAAATTATCAGGACTGTTTTGATAAAATGATAAAGGCGGCGGATATGAATGCGAAAATTAAGCTACGAATTATTTTTATTGAATCAATATTAAGTGCGGCAGGAGTTGGATTTTGTATTCCTATTATGACATTATTTTGGAATTCCGTAGGGATGGATCAGACCTTAATCGGTATTTCTCAAATGATGTTTACGGTTGCGATTTTATTCTGTGATATCCCGATGGGGTATATTGCAGACAAATACAGTCGGAAAACTTTAAATATTATCGGCGGATTCGGTATGGGACTGGCATGTATTGTCTATGCGCTTTCCCGGAACTTTTGGGTTGTTGTTCTCGCCGAGATATTGCAGGGGGTTTTTATGGGGATGACAAACGGGGTCGACCGGGCATTCCTCAAGTTTTATTCCGATAAAAATATTACACACCCCATCATCTGGGTTTTTACCCCGCTTTTGATTGCAATCGGCGTTCCTGCGTACCTTGTCGGGCTTGGTTGGATTTTTAATTATCTGTTCTCGACTCTGGGGACTTTTTTGGCAAGAAAAACAATCCGCTTCAAGCCTTCTGTAAGGTTTTTGATTCCCATGATGGCTGCGGCATTTGGTATGCTGCCGATTATTATCAATGTAAATATGATAACGGTATGGGTTTTTGCACTGACCGGACTGGCTCAGGGTTTTCCGGAAGTTACCCTTACATCGGCAATACAGCAGAAAACCGAGGATAAATACCAAACTACCGTTGTTTCTATTGCAACAACCATGAACCGGCTTATCTATATCCCGCTGGTGAGTATAACAAACTGGGCAGGCAGTCTGAAACCGGAGTATACGATGGTTACGGCTTTGGTGATTCTTCTTCCGCTTGCGGCGGTTGTATTTTTCCGGCTGAGAAAATATGAAAATCAAAAGATACCGGATTAGTACAGTGCATTAATGATCTTTTCTTCTTTTTACCCATTTTACAATTTCATACCACATTACGGAACCTGCCGAAAGTCCTGATACCATCAGTAACTGCACTGCCGAAAGCGGAGCAAGGCTCAAAAATGTATTGAGCGGTGTATATAAAATAATGATAAGAATCATGATTGTCAGGAGGACAGACAGCCGGATCACCTTATCTTTTACGAGCTTTTTAAGCGAATACAGGATGGAATCCCTGTCAGAGCTGTTACATTGTACCAAAAACAGGTTAGCCGTCATCAATACCGCGAGTCCCATGCTTCGTGCCGTTTCCGCATTTCCGGGGTTTTGTGACAGAACGGTAAAATAAACGCCGAATGCTGTCACAAAAATAATCAGTCCCTGAATCACACTTTTATATATCATACCTGCCGTAAGAAGCTTTTCATTGGGGTCACGGGGAGGACGCTCCATGATATTCCGTTCGGCAGGCTGGCGCTCTAATACAACCGAGCAGGTCGGATCAATGATTAATTCCAAAATCACGACATGCAATGGTAAAAACATCAGTCCGGCGGGAGGTATCCCAAGCATCGGCGCCAGCAGTGAAGCCAGTGCTATGGGAATATGGATGGTAAAGATATACCCTACTGCCTTTCGGATATTATCAAATATCCGGCGGCCGTCCCGCACTGTTTCGACAATGGTAGAAAAGTTATCGTCTACCAGAATCAAATCGGCGGCTTCTCTGGAAACCTCACTCCCGTTTTTCCCCATAGCGATTCCGATATCCGCATTTTTCAGTGCCGGCGCATCGTTTACACCGTCGCCTGTCATGGCTGCAATCTCATGGTTTTCTTTTAGTGCTTTTATAATTCTCATTTTATGCTCCGGTATCACACGGGAAAAAATATCGGTCGTTTTCACATGCTCTTTCAGCTCCCTGTCTGTCATTTTTTCCAGCATATCACCTGTGATAATATGACCGGCGGCGGGCATCCCGATTTTATTTGCGATTGCGGCGGCTGTCACCCCGTTGTCGCCGGTTATCATCAGCACACGGATTCCTGCTTTTTTACATGCCATGATATCTTCTGCTACCGATTCGCGCAGCGGGTCCGCCAGACCGATCAAACCGCAGAAATTCAAACGGCAGTCGGTAATTTCTCCGGGAATGTCTGCTTCCTCGTTTAATTTCCCAACCGCTGCCGCAATCACCCGGAGTCCGCGCCCGCTCATTTCCCGAATCTCGTTTTCGGCTGCCTGCTTCTCTGCCTGATCTATGTTGCAGATTGTCAAAATCCGTTCCGGCGATCCTTTTGCGGCAATCAATATCTCTCCGTCGTGCCGCCAGACATGACCCATCATCTTTAACTGATTGGTAAATGCATATTCGGCAATCAACTCGCCGCTGAACAGATGTGTTTTCATAATATCCTGCGTTTCACAATATAACAGGATTGCCTTTTCCATCGGATCATAGGTATCCGTTTCACATGCAAGCCCCATTGTTTCAATCAACTGTTCTCTTTCATTTACCGGCTTCACTTCCTGCACCGTCATACGGTTTTGAGTAAGTGTTCCGGTTTTATCCACACATAATACCGATACGGTTCCGAGTGTCTCTACGGAAGGCAGTCTTCTGACCAGTGATTTTTTCTTTGCCAGCCGCCATGCCCCCATAGAAAGAAATACGGTCAGCACTACCGGAAACTCCTCCGGAATCATTGCCATTGCCAAGGTAATACCGGACAATATACTCTCTGTTATCCTTTCACTTAGTGTGTAATCCGGTATATGTAACCATGTTATGATGCCGACTAACAGAAATAAAGCAATGGCAATCCCTGCACTGAATCTTACTAATTTATCTGTTTGCTTCTGCAAAGGCGTTTTCTCATCTTCTGCCGCGGTAACATTCATGCCTATTTTACCGTATTCGGTGGCTGATCCGGTTTTGTCCACACAGACTGCTGCCGTACCTTGCAGTACAAGCGTCCCGGCATAGCAATAGTCTTTACGCCAGTACCCGTTTTCCGGTTCCGCATTTTCATTCCCTGTTTTCCAGACGCCTTCTGCTTCCCCGGTAAGCGTGGATTCATCCACGCACAAGTCATTGCACCGTAAAATCACCCCGTCTGCGGGAATTTTCACTCCCTCATGAATCAGCATAATGTCTTCCGGTACCAGTTCCGTACTTTTTATTTGCCGCTCCGTTCCGTCACGGATGACTGTGATATGCGGTTCGGACAAATCCTTCAGGGCAGCCAGTGTCCTGTCGGTTTTCCACTCCTGAACAACATCAACCCCGATAATCCCAACCACAAAAATCAGCATAATCGCACCATCACGTGCTTCCCCTAACAGGAAATAAATAACGGCGGCACCAATCAGCAGGACAAACATTGGCTCGGAAATAATATTCAGGAATTTATGAACTATAGAATTTTTTTTCGGGGGCGTCAATTCATTTTTACCGTAATGAGTGAAACGGTTCTTTGCCTGTTCGGTAGTTAAACCGTTTATTTGCCTGTTCGTTTTTGACATGACAATCTCCATTCCTGCGCATGTCTTCTTGCGCATCATTCCTATTCTGTAAATATTGCGTCCCTATAGATACAAAAAACACCTGCGGAACATTTTACTGTCCCACAGGTGTTTTCACCTGCTGCCATTTTCTTGGCCCGGCCCCATAGACATATCATTAAGATAATGCCTATCGCCTGCTCAGTTGCTATCGTTATATGCAGCTTGTTTATTGATGTTATCATACTATATATGATTTCCTTTGTCAAGTATTACCTTGACGTTTCTGACATTCTGATTTGTCTGGTTTGCTTTCTTCCGGCTTCAGCTTGCTTCTTCCGCTTCGGCAATTGCCTGTGTCCCCTGAACCGTACCCGGCGGATGATGCGGCGGTGCATATATGGTATACATTTTCAAAGGTTTTTTTCCGGTATTGGTTACATTATGCCATGTTCCCGCAGGGACAAAAATTGCATAATCATCATATGCCGGCTGTTGAAATGATAAGTTATCCTGGCTTTCTCCCATTTGAACAAATCCCTGCCCATCCTCAATCCGTAAAAATTGATCCGTATCCGGATGTACTTCAAGCCCGATATCCCCTCCAACCGGAATACTCATGAGTGTAAGCTGCAAATGTTTTCCGGTCCATAATGCGGTGCGGTATGTATCGTTGTTCAGTGTTGATTTGGTTATATCCACAACAAACGGATCGGGACCGTAATCTGTTGTTTTTTCAAAAGGTATTGATTGATTCAGCGGAATTGTGTTCATCCCTGTATTGTAAATATCGTAGTTATACATTCTATCAATCTCTCCTTATTTGTTATTTTATTATATGTGGAATGGGTTGGGTGTGTTTTTGCGGGGAAGAAAATAATCCGGCTTTGTTTTTGGTTTGCCGTATTCGGGGCAGATAGTACGTTTTGTGAGGCTGCATTTTGTTTATAATGCTGTTTCTTCAATTCGGGGAAAACAGTCCGGTTATCATCGGGCAAACCCAGCATTGCGGTAACCGTATGCCTTGGAATGACATAAGTAAGTATATCCCCCCTCAATTCAACCTTATCAAAAACGGCAGCTCACTATTTTTTCCGCTGAATTTACCGTATCACAATGAGGGACTGGACAGAATACAGTCCGAAATCATTTATCAAATAAAAAACCTGCCTCATTGCGGCAATAATATTTACAAATCATGGATTACTGTCCGACGCGAACTCCAAAAACAGACTGATTTCTGTATCACTTACAACCAGTTTAAGAAGATATGCCAAAGGATTGCTCCAAAAAGCTTTACCCAAGAGATTGATTACAGCATGTGCTGTCAATTCCTGCACAATACCGGTTCACTATTTTGGTATCACAAAAATGAAACACTGAAAGAACAGGTTGTACTGCGCCCGCAATTGGCAGTTGATGCCGTGTACAAACTGATTGATGATCAGGATATAAAAGAAAGGCTGGGAAATATTTTGCCGGAAGACTTCCGGCGTCTTTGGTCGGACGAGCGTTATATTGATTTTCATTCTACCCTAAAAAATATGTTATATGAATTCAAAGTGGCTTTCCAAAAGAAGTATCGTAAAAATGAATATATATTGCCCGCTTTATTAGAGTCGATACCGAAAGAAAACCATTGGCTGAACGGGGAGTATCTATCTGCAGAGTATAG
>DBDL01000192.1:7946-10054 GCA_002293545.1 Lachnoclostridium sp. UBA933
GAAAGAGGAAGTGTGGAATAATGCGGTCAATTTTGTATATGAAGAAACATCAAAATGTCAGGTGACAGAAGATTCTTATCACCGCCAACTGTCTGTAAAATTAAAGGGCAGGGATTCGCGGGGACTGATGATTCTTGTAATGGATAAAATAAAACATATCCTTTCGGAGTATAAAGGCGTGGATTATGATATTTCCATTCCCTGCACCTGTCCGGAATGTGTAAATAACAGCAGGGATATAAAAAGACAGGACTATATTACAAAGTATAAATATAATAGTTTAATACGGAGATATAATGAAAAGGGAAAAACAACCGTACATTGCGATGAATCCGGACAGGATATGTCAATGGAAGAATTATTATATAACATCGGATTGCCCAGTCCGCAAAACAATCAAGACGCAATGAATAAAGGCACCGTGAAAGATATATCCATATTTTTAGCATCCTCCAAGGAATTAGCTGTCGAACGAAATGAGTTTGAAATATTTATTAACCGTGAAAATAAAAGGCTTAGAAGTCAGGGGATTTTCCTCAACCTTGAAAAATGGGAAGATTTCATAGATGCAATGTCAAAAACCCGCTTACAGGATGAATATAACCGAACAATTGAACATGCTGATATCTTCATCAGCCTGTTCCATACGAAAGTAGGTAAATACACGGAAGAAGAGTTTGATACGGCATATAAACAATTACAGGAAAATAGAAATATTTATATCTATACATATATTAAAAATTCAGATATAATAGTAAGTATAAACGATTTAGAACATACCGATACTCATAGTCTTGCTGACTTCAGACGAAAATTAAACGACTTGGGACATTTTCCTGCCGAGTTCACCGACATAGGCGATTTGAAATTCCAATTCAAATCCCAATTAGATAAAATACTGCCGAAGCTTTAGCGAATCCAGACAATTCCTTATCGAAAACGGCAGAACCGTATTTTAACCCGACACATACCAACAGATAAAAGAAAGGCTCCCACCAAACATGAATATTTTGAAAAAGTGTTTATTTCTAACCAGTGTATTTGTTTTTGCCATATTTTTGATTCCTTACAAATCCTCCGCCGCACCGCTGAGTAATATTCCTACGGAACTGACTCAGCCGAACGGCACAAAATTTGAATGCCTGACAAGCGGTGATGAGTTTTTTCATTATTTGCATGATGAAAACGGTTATATGATACTGCCCGGTGAGGACGGCTGGTATCGCTTCGCCGCAAACAAAGACGGCAGACCGGTTTCGTCAAAGAATCTGGTGGACGCAGCGGATTCAAAGGAATTGATTCGCAAGCTTCGCGATAAAAATACGCCGCCGATGAAATTTGAAGAAATTGATTTTGCAAAAAACCCCGATTTGAAAAATACGTTGTATCACGATACGACCCCTTCTTTTTCCGCTCCGGATAATAACAGCAAAAAACTATCCAATATCATTATATTTATTCGTTTTTCCGATCAAAAAGAGGAATTTGTAAGCGGTACCATTTCCCGGCCGGTATCAAAAAATAAAGATTGGTATGATTTTTATTTGTCAAATGACAAAAACTCCGTAAAATCTTATTTTGAAACCATTTCCGACCGGCAGTTTTCCCCGGATACCATATTTGCATCAACAAACTCCACGACCATGTATTCCTATCAGGATATATATCCCCGCAGCTATTATGAGCAGCTTCGGGATGATGATGAAAATGCCGCGGCGATTGAACATGCGTTATTAAAACGAGCGATTGCCTCCGTCCAATCCAGTATACCGGAATCCCAAAATTTAGATTATGATAATAACGGATACATAGATAACATTACCTTTATCGTAAACGGCGTACCATCCGATGACTGGTATTCCATCCTTTGGCCCCATCAATGGTCTTTCGTTGATAATCAGGCAAAAATAAACGGCGTTCCCGCCCAAAATTATAATGTGAATTTTTCTGACAATCATTATTCTGCTCTTTATATTTTTATTCATGAATTTTGTCATACGATTGGATTTCCTGATTTATACCGCTATTATGATGAGGAAGAGGGGGAACCGGTTGGTGATTGGGATATTATGTCACAATCGGAAGACAGCTCCCCCCACTTTCCCAAC
>DBDL01000192.1:10113-12087 GCA_002293545.1 Lachnoclostridium sp. UBA933
ACCGTATCAGGCATATGAAATCATAACCGACCGTGTCAACGAATCCTTTTTTGTCGAGTTTAAAAAATCCGGTTCCGAAGAAGATATTGTATACGACCGGACTTTAGGCGACGGACTTATCCTATACCGTGTAAATGAGCTGGCGGAATTTGGAAATATGTATGCCGATTCGGAAGACGGCGGCGATGAAGTTTATATTTTCCGCGAGGGTGATACCGGCCCCAACAAAGGAACCGGCAATCTGGACGAAGCCTACCTGAACGGAAAGCAGGGAAAAAGCGAATTTGGTTCCCTTGACGAACAGGCAAAGCCCCGTAAAAAAACTCTGTATTATAACGATGGTACCAATAGCTGTATCCAGATTACAAATGTAAAAATGTCCGGTGACAGCATTACATTTGATGTAAAATATAACGATCCGATACAGCTTGCCTCACCCGGAAACCGTCATAATATTGACGACAGGGACTGGCTTATCAATGCAAGCGGGGAATATGTATTTTACGGTTCTACCGCAGATCATTCCATCAGCGTCAGGGATGGCATTAAGAACGTAAAAATCATTCTGGAAAATGTTACGATTGATTTAAGCGATAAAAAGAATATTCCGGCAATTCAGTTACAGGATAATTCCGATGTTCAAATCGAATTAAAGCCCGGTACGGAAAACCTGCTGAAAAGCGATACCGATTACGCCGGAATCGCCATTTCACTCAATACCAACCTTACAATAAACGGAGGCGGCAAGCTGGATTCTTACGGCGGCAAGAACGGCGCAGGTATCGGATACAGCGGTCTGTCGGCGAGCGGTGAAATTACCATTCACGGGAGCAGCGTTACGGCAGTCGGGGGAATCTACGGCAGCAACGACTTAAAAATCATTGACTCAACCGTAACGGCAATTTCACATATTCCTTATTCGGCGGCAATCAGTGCCGTCAATAAAGTCGAATGTATCAATAGTATCATCCACGCATCCGGTGATAAATTTTCAACCGCAATCGGCAGATATACAAGATTACCTGAATCCGAACTTTTCAATCCGAATGTTGAAATTGATATAACAGGCGGTATGATTACGGCAATCGGCGGCACCCAGACAGGGACGTACAGCGGCAGCGGCATTGACGGGCAAATCGTATCCATTGACAATACCGCAAAAATCTATGCCTGTTCCGGATCAAATCCGGCAATTGATTCCGATGATACGGATATCGGTAAACCGGCGGCGGCCGCCGGAAAGGCTGTGATCCTGCAGGGAATGCTGTCTGCACCTTACCCGGCAGATGAAAAGATTCTGATAGAAAACGGGGATTTCAGCGATTCTATTTTGATTCCGGCACGGTATCAAGCTTTTGCGGTCAGCTTACCTGCCGCAGGTTCTTATACCCTGTCAGACAACAGCCGGTTCAAATTATTATTTTCCTGCGGAAAGGAAGGGCTTCATTCTTTTGGTAACATATTATTTGCACCAAGACTCCCTTCCCCAACACCCGCACCAAGACCAAAAGTTACATCAATCCCCCGAAGTACAGCCGCCTCAAAAATATTGAGTGTCAAAATGCCTCAGAAAACACTTGTGCTTGTAAAAGGGAAACGGGTAGCCATGCCGGTCGTCACATACGGAACAACCGGAAAAAAGACCCCGCTCAAATGGAAAAGCAGCAAGCCGTCTGTTGTGAAGGTAACAAAGAAAGGTTCTGTAAAGGGAATCAAACCGGGAACAGCGAAAATTACCGCAACCGCATTCAATGGGAAAAAAGCGGCATTGAAAGTTTTTGTTATAAAAAGAGTAAAACCAGTGAAGCAGCTCCTGATTGCGAAAAGCTCTATAAAAGCCATAAAAGCAGGCACATCCAGATTTTTGACCGCCTCCGTATTCCCGAAAAAGGCTTCCGGAAAAACCGGCGCCGTATTAAAATGGAAAAGCCATAACAATAAAATTACTTCCATTGATGCGGCAGGTAAATTAGC
>DBDL01000192.1:12121-17289 GCA_002293545.1 Lachnoclostridium sp. UBA933
AGCAGCCGGCTGAAAAGCCGGCTGAGAAAAGGAAATGACCGGGAAAACCGTTCATACAAATATTGAAACAGACCGCTTACCTTCCTTTTCTTTTAAATAAATGCTTCAAAGACTTAAACCCCGAATAGACACCGATAAAGACAATAAATATTTCCAATCTTCCCAGGAGCATCCCGATCATTTCAATAATCAATGTACCGTTATCGGTTCCCGCATTTGTCAGCCCATTTGAAATCCCAACGGTACCGAATGCCGAGGCAAACTCATACATAGCTGCCTCCAGCGAGCAATCCGCCGTCAATGTTATCAGAAGCGTTCCCATCATAAATACACCCGCATAACAGGCAATAAATCCAAGGGTATCTTTTATAATCGCATCATCTATCAATGTTTTTCCCTGTACTTTATGGTAAGACGGTGATGTGATCTGGCGGTCGGGTGATATACGCTTTACAATATTTTCACGCGTAATACGGATCAGTAAATAAGCACGTGCCAATTTTATACCGCCTGCCGTTGAACCCGTACTTCCGCCGATAATCATGAGCAGCATAATCAATCCGATACCAAAAGACGGCCATACGGAATAATTCATTGTAGAATATCCGGTGGTGGAGAACGTTGTTACCACTCCGAATAACGAATCCATAAAGCTTTCACCAAATCCCATATGCATCTCCCGCATCAGCGGAATCATACAAAAGATTGTGAAAACAAGCACCAATCCAAGCATAAACCGAAGTTCGCTGATCCGGAACATCTGCTTGAATTTTCGCTTCACCATCAGAAAAAGAACGGCAAAGTTGGTTGCTCCTATCAGCATAAGAATAACCGTAACGATTTCAATCGGCATACTGCCATATTCCCCGATACTGTTCGCTTTTGTCGAAAAACCCGCCGTGGATAGTGCCGCCATCGTATGACAAACCGCATCAAACAACCCCATCCCAAAAATCCGGTACGCCAATGTCCCCATAACTAAAAACCCAAGATATAAGGAAGAAAATGCTCTGGCAGTCTTTTTCAGACTGGGCATCAGCCGGTCCGCATGACCTTCCGCACTGTAAAGACTCATCGACTGCTTTCCGTGAATCAACATGATGATTACGATAATAAAACCCAAGCCCCCGCAATATTGCATGAAGCTCCGGTGAAATAAAAAGATATGCGGCATAGCCGCCACATCTGCAACCGTCAAGCCTGTCGTCGTCCATCCGCTGACGGATTCAAACAATGCAAGAATAAAACTCAGTTCTCCCGCAAAGACAAAGGGAAGCGCACCAATAAAAAAGGAAAAACACCATGCAAATAATACCGGAAGACTCCCCCTTTGAAGATTCGATTGCCATTCGGTAGATTTTTCTTCCTTTTGCGGAGATAAAATACATACCACAATCCCAAGTATGAATGTTATCAGTGCCGGCAATAAAAATGCAGGGAGATATTCTATTTCTTCCGGATAAAACGGCAAAACAATAACCGGAAATGCAATAAGCAGCCCGATTAGCAATATCAGCTTCCCATACGTACTACTGTTAAGTATGTAATTTTTCAATTATGTCACCTTCTTGTCATGCTCACAATTTCCTGTTTGGGATTATCTATAAGTCCCGCCTATAATCCATACTCATTGTAGCCGTTGAATCTTACGATGTCAAGTCCGCTATTTTTCCGAATATTCCTGCGAATAGAAAAAGGATAGGCTTCCCTCCGGAATATGAAGCCCTTTCTCCATAATATCCGCTATTGCTCTCATTTTCATTATATATTGCTCTTTTGTCCATGAAAAAATACCCGGATCAAGTAAAAATGTAAAGGAGGACAATATAATTTCAGAATACTCCTTGGGATATNNACAACGGAATAATCCTTCTTTTACTCCCTGCCGAATGATTCGGGTTACCATTACAGACAATGCTGTCAGAATCTGCGACAACGATTTTTGATGCAGTGCCGCATTTTGCGGCATATGCAAATACTCATCAAGAGTTGGGTCCGTATATGCATTTTGATAATTGTGAAATAATAACGCCAGTTTTTCTACCGCGCTGCCCTTGCTGTTCCTGATCAGCATATCGCATGTATGGATAATATCCTCATATTCTTTTTCAATCAAAGCATCCATGATTTCTTCCTTCGAACGAAAATAATAATACATTCCGCCTTTGGCAATCCCGGCTTTTTTTGCAATCTCACTGACAGAAGCTGTTCCGGCTTTTCCTTCTTTATATAATTCACGCAATGCGTCAATGATTTTTTCCCTTTTATTCATTTTTTACCCGCCTTCAATAAATGATTACACATCTCATGATTATTTATCCCATATGTTATACCTTTTGCAGTATAACATAAAAACCCCCTCTTGACCAGTGGTCAAATTTCTGTTATACTAAAGTTGACCACTGGTCAAAACTGTTGTGAAAATTTGTTTCCTGTTTCGCTTATCTGGGAAACCACAGGATACAGAGTAATTTGAACGGAGGATATTATGACAATTTCTATTATTTTCGCTTTACTTCTGCTTTTTATTATTATTTTATTGGCTCTATTTCTTATCAGCGGAATCCGGTTCATTTTCCGAACCGTCCGGAACAAGGATAATCGTTCCGTTAAAATACATATGAAGAAAAATGCTGCCGCACTGTTATGCAGTTGTCTTTTATGTGTTGCATTTGTGGTTGTCACACAATTGATTGCCGATACCCCGTCAATCAGAGATGAAAACGGAAAGAAACCGGAAAACGGTATTTCCGAATTAAAGAGCATAACCTTAAACGGGCGCAAGGAATGGATCAGTATACGGGGACACAATAAAAACAATCCCGTTCTTCTTTTTTTAGCGGGAGGTCCGGGAGGCTCCCAAATGGCTGCCGTCCGTCATGATCTTCCGGAGCTTGAAAAACATTTTATCGTTGTAAACTGGGAACAACCGGGATCCGGTAAATCATACAATGTTATAAAATCAAACAAACTGACGAAAGATACCTATATTGAGGACGGCTATGAACTGACAAAGTACCTGTGCCATACTTTTCACCAAGAGAAAATTTATCTGGTCGGTGAGTCCTGGGGAAGTGCGCTCGGCATTTTCCTGATTGACAAAGCACCGGAATTATATCACGGTTTCATAGGAACGGGACAAATGGTATCTTTTCTTGATACGGAAATCATTGATTATGAAACGGCAATGAAGATAGCCGGAGAAAAAGGCGATACCCAAACGGTTTCAACATTAGAATCCAATGGAAAACCGCCCTATTACGGAAACGATGTTACATGGAAAAGCGCCGCATATCTCCAATATTTAGGTGATACTATGGCTGCCAACCCCGCTATTCATAACAACGGCTACCATACCTTTCGTGATATATTTTCGAGTGAATATGGTATTCTCGATAAAATCAATTACCTTCGCGGTATCGTAACCACATTTAACAACGTTTATCCGCAGCTTTATGGTATTGACTTACGTAATGATTATAGGAAGGTAGATGTTCCGGTCTATTTCTTTTTAGGAAAGCACGACATCAATGCGCCGCTGTCATTGGCAGAAGAATATTACCGGCTTTTAAACGCTCCTGAAAAAGAACTTGTATGGTTTGAACATTCCGGACATAGTCCATGGATTAACGAAAGCAAGCGTTTTTCCGAAGAAGTATTCCGCGTATTTGACAGATCAGCCACAAAACTTTAAATTTTCTTAAAAAAGCTATTAAGTTATCCTGAATGTTTGCCGATATAACACTCAGGATAATAGTTTTTTTTAGGATGGATTTTATTGGCAGGATCGACAGGAGGTCAGAATATGAAAACGGGATTGATGGCAAATTTATTTGGTGCTGACAACAATATGAAAATGGTTGATACTCCTTTACGTATTTTTAATGCTACAATGGATAGAGCCACTGTGAAAAGATCAAAAGGATATATGGACGAATTTTCAGCAAAGGCAATTGAGTTTAAGAACAAGGCACAAGTTGAATTGCAAAAGGAACAGGCGGAAGCCAGGGAAAAACTCAGAGAGGACCAACAGGCTGCGATTGAAAAATCCAGGGAGCAGGCAAGGGAATTTCAAAAACGACTTAGCGATAAAGACGATACTGATACACGGTATGGTGTAAACGAGATTAACGGAAAGAAAAATACGTATGATTACAACAGCGAGGATAACGACAAGAACCGGACGGAGCAAGAAGACAGCTCTGCGGCAAAGATTTACGGCAATACCGGAAAATCGGTAAATGAAACAGCAAAATATTTTTCTGCTCAAATGTAATCATGGAATGAATAACAGCTCCGGTATCCCTTATTTGGATACCGGGTTTTTTTGTTTGTGTAAAAATATGTGCAAAAGAGATTTTCATACAGACAAAATGACTCAAGATTTAATGATTCACGTTGAGGTAAAATAAAGTACCCATGTGAAGATTTTTCTCTTGTATTTTTTATGAATTAGCATTATAATAAACTCAATAAACCAGTGAGCAGCGCATTCCCCGGAGGGGCTATAGAAAATAACAGTTTTTTATGTCGTTTCCTATAGAACAAACCAAGCATCGGAGGTTCTTATGATTTCAGAGTATTCGTTATCCGCACCGCGCGAGGATTTTTATAATATTACGGCACAAGTCCGGGAAGCGGTCAAAAAAAGCGGTGCAGCCGACACACTCGCTGTCGTCTTTTGCCCTCATACAACAGCAGGGATTACGATAAATGAAAATGCCGATCCGGATGTTGTACGTGATTTAATATTTGCACTTGACAAAACATTTCCTGACCGTGCCGAATTTCGTCATGCCGAAGGTAACAGTGCCGCTCATTTAAAAGCAAGTACCATTGGTTCCAGCGTCACTATACTGGTAGAGAACGGTCAATTGGTTCTTGGCACCTGGCAGGGTATTTATTTTTGTGAGTTTGACCCGCCCAGAAATCGTAAGTTTTATGTAAAGGTTTTATAAAAATATATCGGGGGTATGGCGAAGATGGGATCGCGCTTGTCTGGCAGACAAGAGATCACGGGTTCGAGTCCCGTTATCTCCATTTAGGAAAAACCGTGCAAACGACCGTAAAATGGTCGGGTGTGCGGTTTTTTGATTTGTATGGGTTTCGTGGAACAATGCAGGGGAATATGCGAAATCTTTTATTTGCAGAAAAAAATTAGGTTATAT
>DBDL01000176.1 GCA_002293545.1 Lachnoclostridium sp. UBA933
GAACTTTTCTGACAAGTGGAAAACGGATGGCAGCGGAAACAAAATTTCCGCCGGAACGTTGCCTTAAATGAACTCTTCCTTGTAAGACAAGAGCTTTCCCGGTCAAACAAAAAAGCTTTTGTACCTCATATAAAGGGACAAAAGCTATATGCTTCTGCGGTACCACCCAATTTGGTCAAATGACCCACTCATCATGTACTAACATACATTCCCCAAAATAACGGCTGAGATTCCGTCAGCGTCTACTCGTGCAAAACTTTCAAGCTGCCCTCACGAGTCCATTCAAAACAAATCCGCTGCTACATCTCACCAACCTGCAAGCTCTCTGAAAACAAAATTTGAATTTACTTCTCTCGTTCATCGGTTTAATATCAGTATATCACTTTTTATTGGGATGTCAACACTTTTCTGAATTTTTACTATTTTTACTTTTGGTTGTATTTTCATGCTTTGGGCTTATCTTTTGGTTTTATGAATATACAGCCTTGTCATGTCAGGCTCTCCGTCACCCTGAACCATACATAGAAATTCCCATCCGTATCTTTCATAAAAATCCTCATGGTCTGTTACAAGATAAAGTGTATCTATCCCCATTATCTTGGTTTCTTACGCATTCTTCCATACTATTAAGATACGCCTCTTTTGGAATCCCCCATTTTTGATGAAACCATCCGGCAGCCTGCGTTATTAATTCTTTATGATCCTGTATTCTGATCATTTCGTATTTTTCCATCATAAAATAATGCCTTTCCTGTATTTATTTTCTTCTGCCAAAAGATCAAATCATCTATTTACAGTGGTTAGCAGCACCACGGTTTCCACATTTCTTGTCCAGGGAAACATATCCATGCACTCCGCACACTCTGCCTCGTATCCGCCCTCAAGAAACACTTCCAAATCCCGTACCATACTTGTCGGTTTACACGAAATATAAACCACTCGTTCCGCACGGTACTGCACAATCTTTTTTAACGCTTTCGGATGAACGCCCTCCCTCGGCGGGTCAAGCACAATAAAATCCGGTTTTACCGTAATTTCATCCAGCACCTTTAATACATCTCCGGCAATAAACTCACAATTCTTTAACCCGTTCCTCTCCGCATTTTCTTTTGCCGCCCGGACGGCTTCTTCCACAATTTCCACCCCGATTACTTTTTCTGCTGCCGGGGCAAGCACTTGGGCAATGGTTCCGGTTCCGCTGTACAAATCGAATACCGTTTTATTGTCAATTCCCCCTATGTACGCTCTCACTTTGCGGTATAGGACTTCCGCACCCGATGAATTCGTCTGGAAAAATGAAAAGGGAAATATCTTGAATTTTAATCCCAGAATTTCTTCATAAAAGTAATCCGTTCCGTATAGGATTTCTGTTTTATCCGATAAGACAACATCCGAGGGGCGGTCATTGGTGATGTGTAAAATGCCGGAAATCCGTCCGTCATAATCGACAGACAAAAGTGCCTCCGTATAGGACCTCAGATCACATATGCTTTCCGAGGTCGTGACCAGACAGACCAAAAGCTCCCCTGCCGCCTCGCCTCTCCGCACCATTAAATGCCGCAGGTATCCCTTATGACTGATTTTGTGAAAAAAAGAACGCTTCCTCTCCGTAAAATACTGCCTTGTTGTTTTTAAAATTTTGCAAAAATCCTCATGTACAAGCTTACAGCAGTCTGTGTTAATGATATCATAAAAGCTTGATTTTTTATGCAAACCGAGTGTCAGCGGTCCGCCTTTTACTTCATCCCCAAAGGAAAATTCCATTTTATTTCGATATCCCCATATATTCGGACTTTTTTCACAATGCGTCAAAGGAATCCCGGATGGCAGATATTCTAAAAGTGACTGCACCTGTTCCAGCTTGAGTGATTTCTGTCCTTCATACGTAAGTGTTTGGTAGGCACAGCCGCCGCAATAATGAAAATGGGGACAAAGGGGCTGTTCGGTTTCCCTCTCCGACGGCTTGATTACCCGAATCAATTTTCCTTCTTTTCTCTCCTTTTTGTTTTTTGACAATTCAAATGCTATCCTCTGACCGGGCAGCGTATTTTTTACTAAAACGTTTGATTCCTCGTCGTCCGCCCTTACAACCCCTTTGTTGGGAAATTTTAATGACAGGACGGTTCCGGTGTACTTCTCCTTTTTTTTCATGAACATCTCCGTTCTTTTCACTGTTTTCATTTCGTGCGGATATCCATCCGCAATATAGAATACTTTCCTACGATTATAAAAGAAATTCCGCCGGTACGCAACACTCCTTTCAAAAAGTATTGGACTTTCTTTACAAACCGACTTATAATCATACATATGAGAAAAGTATATTGTTCAATAAACAGAAAGAGAAGGATTTAGGTCAATGAAAAATTCGAGTAATGAGCAAATCGTTGAAATCATTCGCAAGCTTGTGTCTATTGATTATATCGACCCTGACAACATTCCCAACATTGATTTGTATATGGATCAGGTCACTACTTTTATGGACTTGCATCTGGCAGACTCTAAGCGTGACAAGGATGATAAAATTCTCACAAAGACGATGATTAATAATTACACCAAAAATAATCTCCTTCCGCCTCCGGTCAAAAAGAAGTACACAAAAGACCACGTGTTTTTGCTTATATTTATTTATTATCTTAAAAACATGCTTTCGATCAATGATATTAACCGGATTATTTCTCCGTTAAGTGAGATGTTTTTTAACGGGAAAACTGAGATTTCATTAGAGGACATCTATCAGGGGATTGTGGAGCAGGAATTGGAACACGGTAAAACGGTAATCCGGGATTTATTAAAAAGCTTTAAGGATTCCCAGAAATTTTTCAGCGATAAGGATATCAAATCAGATAAAGAAAGCGATTATTTGCGTCAATTTTCATTTATCTGCATGTTAAGCTATGATATTTATATGAAAAAGGCAATGCTTGACCGCATGATTGACAACATACTACCAGAATAAACAGGAGAAAGACAATGAATATGCTAGACGGATTAAATCCAATGCAGCGGGAAGCTGTAATACATAAAGACGGCCCCTTGCTTCTTTTGGCAGGGGCGGGTTCCGGTAAAACAAGGGTACTGACACACCGGATTGCCTATCTCATCCATGAGCACCAAGTAAATCCTTATCATATCTTGGCGCTTACCTTTACAAATAAAGCCGCCAATGAAATGCGCGAACGGGTGGACGGCATTGTCGGTTACGGTTCGGAAATGATATGGGTAAGCACATTCCATTCCACATGTGTACGGATTCTCCGAAGATACATTGACCATTTGGGATATGAGCGGAATTTTACGATTTATGACGCGGACGACCAAAAGACACTGATGCGTGATATATGCAAGTACCTGAACATTGATACGAAAAAATACAATGAGCGCAGCTTTATCAGCACCATTTCCCATGCCAAGGACGAGTTAAAGGATGCGTCTAAGTACCGCTCGGAGGTGGAGAGCGATTACGGAAAACGAATCTTTGCCGATGTTTACACCGAATACGAAAAACGGCTGAAAAATAATAATGCCCTGGATTTCGACGACCTGATTATGAAAACCGTTTTGTTGCTCCGAAAAAGCGAAGAAGTATTGACCTATTACCAATCGCGTTTCCGGTATCTTCTTGTGGATGAATACCAGGATACCAACACGGCACAATTTATATTATTGAGTTTACTTGCAAAAGCAAATCGTAATCTCTGCGTTGTCGGTGACGATGACCAGTCCATTTACAAATTCCGCGGAGCAAATATTTATAATATCCTGAATTTTGAGAGTATCTTTCCGGATGCCAAGGTGATTCGTCTGGAGCAGAATTACCGTTCTACCGGTAATATTCTGGAAGCCGCAAACGGCGTTATCCGGCATAACAAAATGAGAAAAGAAAAGACACTTTGGACGGCGGCAGAGGAAGGGGAACCGCTCTCCTACATCCAATATCCGAATGAATACGAAGAAGCGAACGGTATCGTTCACAGTATACGGCGGAAAGCAAGGAAAGACGGAACATCTTATGATTCGTTTGCGGTATTATACAGGACAAATGCACAATCCCGTATTTTTGAAGAAAAATTTATCTATGAGGGGATTCCCTACCGGATTGTCGGTGCGATTAATTTTTATGCCCGAAAAGAAATCAAAGATTTACTTGCCTATTTGAAAACAATTGAAAACAGCAATGACGATATTTCCGTGAAGCGCATTATCAATGTGCCGAAACGCGGAATCGGTCTGACAACCATTGACCGTATTTCCGTATATAGTATCGAACACGAAGTCAGCTTTTATGAAGCACTGCAAAATATTGACTATATATCCGGATGCGGACGCGCCGCCCCCAAAATAAAGTCCTTTGTTGCTCTTATGGAAGCTTTGAAAAACCATGAGGAAGATTCTGGGCGATCCCTTACCGACCTGATTAATGAAATTACTGATGAAACGGGATATGTACGCGAGCTGGAAAATGAAGGAACCGAAGAAGCCGCCGCCCGTCTTGAAAATATTGCGGAGCTTAAAAATAAGATTACCCATTATGAAGAAAGTGAAACGGAAAACCCGACGCTGTCCGAGTTATTGGAAAATATCGCTTTGGTTGCGGATATTGATACTTTAGATAATAATTCGGAACAGGTTCTTCTTATGACATTGCATACTGCAAAGGGACTTGAATTCCCCTATGTATATTTGTGCGGCATGGAAGAATCGGTATTTCCGGGTGCCATGGCAATTTATCAGGGGGATGAGGCGGAAATCGAGGAAGAACGCCGCTTATGTTATGTAGGCATTACACGCGCCATGAAAAAACTGACGCTTACCTCTGCGATACAGCGCATGAAAAACGGAGATCTGCATCGAAACCAGCCCTCACGTTTTCTCAATGAAATCCCGCGTTTCCTGTTGGCAAAGGAAGCAAAGGAAGCCCCGAAAAAACAGAAAAAAGCGGAATACAGTCCCGAAAAGGCAAGTATCTTCCATACCGGAAAGAAAAATCCGTTTGCCGGAAATCCTTATATTCAAAAAGGAATAAAAGGTTCCGAGCCGGATTATGGCGTCGGTGACAGTGTACGGCACACGAAATTCGGAACCGGAACCGTTCTGACTATGAATAAATTAAAAGATGATTATGAGATTGTTATAGAATTTGAAAATTTCGGACAGCGAAAACTAAGAAGTTCTTTTGCAAAATTAAGTAAAGTATAGCTGAAAAACAAATAAGTGCCGCAATGAAAGAAAAAATATAAGAAAAAATGCGATTTTTTGTAGTATAATTTTTCTATTCGTGGTATACTTAATAATATTGAAAAGAAAGGGTGTGTTATCAATGAATAAAATGGATGAATTATTACACAATGCCAAATTAAATGAATTACTTCATAGGGACAAAGTGGAGAATGAACGAAAGGGACGGGTTTTTTGGGTTCTGGCTGTTATCGGTGCTGTTGCTACCATTGCGGCTATCGCATATGCCGTCACACGCTATTTTGCTTCGGACTGTATGGATGATTTTGACGGTGACTTTGACTACGATGAATTGGACGACGATTTTGACTTGGACGACGACGATGTAAAAGCAGATTACAAAAAAGAAGATTAACATAATTCTTAATAAAAACCTCTCACGTCATTGTCTGGGGTTTTTGTTTATGCAAAAATATATTATTGAAAGAGGTGCTGACATGACGCTTAAAAAAATGTATTCTTCCGTTATTAGACTAATTATTACGTTGTTATCGGCTGTTTCCGTATTTTTAATTGGTGTACAAGTTACCGTAACCATCTCCAATGGAATTACCAATGATATGTCAGAGATTCTATCTTTAGCCAACGGGGTTATGCAGACCAATGACAATCTAATCAAATTAATCCGCGTACATATTATCAACAATGATAACGAGGCATTTGACACCTACAATCAAATATTAAATGACCCTGCCAGCTTCAATGAAAAACTGGAACGGATGCAGGAAATCGGACTGGATCAGGAAGAAACGGCTTTGGTTGACGAGATGCTGGCAACCTTAGATACATTAGCCGCCATCGAGGGAGAGGCAATCGCCTCTATGGAACAAAACAAACATGACGAAGCAATTGCCATCCTTTTCAATTCCGACTATATCGAATCGGACACCGCACTTTCCAATCTGACGATATCCTTAATCGACCATATCGAAAACCGGTTTACCGATTTGAAATCTAAAATAGAACTGACCGTTACGATTCTGTTAGTCTTTACTTTTATATTATTTATACTGACCGCCGTTATTATCATCCGCAAACAAATCTATCAGCGGTCACGTATTCTGAGCCCTCTGGACAATTTCCGCAACATTGCCGACCAAATTGCAATCGGGAATATTGACGTTGCCTTACAGAAAGAAAACGAAGATGAAATCGGCAGTTTAGTCGATTCCCTTAACAATATGGCAGAAAGCATTCGTGAACAAGCCGCTGTTGTCAGTAAAGTGGCGGGCGGAAATTATCTTGTCGATGTCAAAAAGAGAAGTCAAAATGATATTCTCGGAGCGGCTTTTCATGATATGATCGAGATGACGACAAAGACAATCCGGCGTCTGAAAGATACGGCGGGCAATGTCAATGAAGTATCTTCAAATATTGAGGGAGGCAGTATGGCTCTCGCTGAGGCTACAACGGATCAGATGGCGTCAATAAGCAATCTGGGGAATATTGTTACCCGTTTAACGGAAGATGCTGAAAAAAGTACGAAAAATACGATTGAGGCTCAAAACCTGATCTCGGAAATCCGGACAGAAGCAAATGACGGCGATCAAATCATGAAAGACATGGTAAAAAAAATGACGGAAATCCAATCCGCTGCCGCCGGGATATCCGAAATCATGAAAGCAATTGAAAGCATTTCCTTTCAGACCAATCTTTTGGCATTGAATGCTTCTATTGAAGCGGCAAGAGCCGGCGAACACGGGAAAGGGTTTGCTGTTGTTGCCGATCAGGTACGTGTACTTGCCGGTAAAAGCAGTGAAGCGGTAGACCAAAGCGCCTCCATTATCCAGGGAGTCCTGGACAAAACGACGGAGGGTTCGGAAATGTCCAATCAAGCAGCTTCCGCACTGATACAAATTACAAAAGGGATCAATGATATTTCGGAAGTCATTCGTCAGATATCAGATTCTTTAACCCTGCAAAATGATTCCGTAAATGAAATCAACCAAGACGTCCGCCAGATTTCAAATCTGATAACGGATATCTCTGCTACAGCCGAAGAAAGCGCTTCTTCCACATCGGTTCTCTCAACGGATATCGAACGGCTCAATCAGATGATTGCGCAATACCAGATACAGGAGAATTAAATGTTACCCTTGACTTTGACATAATGTCAGCCTTTATAATGACTTTATTACGTAAATAAAATCATAGGAGGCTGATATTATGGATGCAATCAAGGTAACAAAATTAACAAAGTGTTATAAAAACAAAACAATGGCACTGAATGATTTAAGTCTGAACGTGAAACAAGGTGAAATCTTCACACTTCTTGGAAAGAACGGTGCGGGGAAATCCTCACTTATCAACACCCTGACCACATTTTTAAAGCCGACATCCGGTGACGTACGGATTTTGGGAAAGGATTTGAGAAAGGAAGCCGCCGGCATCCGGAAAATCATTGCCTGCGTCGCGCAAAAGGTAACGATTGACACTCATTTATCACTGTCGGAAAACATGATATTTCAGGGACGGCTCTACGGAATGGATTCCCGCACGATAAAAAACCGGATGGAGCGCTTAATCAAAAGTTTTCGCCTGGAAGATTACCAAACAAAGAAAACCGCTGTCTACTCCGGCGGTATTTTAAGACGTCTGGATATTGCCATGAGTATGATATCCAATCCCCGGATACTCTTTTTGGATGAACCAACCGTCGGCTTGGATATTGAAAGCCGTATGACGCTATGGGAATTAATCCGGCAAATCCAAACAGAATATCATACCACGGTCTTTCTCACAACACACTATCTTGAAGAAGCGGACCGGTTAAGCGATACGGTCTGTATTATTAAGGACGGGCAGGAATTGATACAGGATACGCCGGAGCACCTCAAAAAGAGCATTGATACAGAAACCCCCAGTCTTGATGATGTATTCCTGGCTTTGACCAAAGAAAGGAGTGCATAATGATGGGAACAATAAATCTCTTTCTGCGTAATGTAAAATGGCGCTTTCAAAATCCGGTCACAATTTTCATGACGATGATACAACCATTGATGTGGCTGTTGATATTCAGTAATCTGTTTGGGAACAGTCCGGTCGGCAGCAGTAACTACACTTCCTTTATCTTACCCGGAATATTAGTTATGAGCATATTGAACGGTGCGGGAATGAGCGGAATTGCAAACTATTACCTGAAAGAAAACGGCTCCTTCTACCGTATTGCCATTTCCCCGGTAAGCCGCGGTTCCATCATCATGGGATATTTTTTAGACGTTGCTGTTTCCTCTGCGATACAAAGTCTTATATTATTTATCATTGCCTTCTTTATGTCAGTTCGGGTGAATACGGGATTNNTACTGTTTTTTTCGTATCGACGGTATCGTATGCATTGAGTATGGTCATTCCCGACGAAAACGGGTTTATTGCTATGATAAATACCATATTGCTGCCCTTGTTTTTCCTAAGTACAGCGGTTCTGGAAAAAGAAAATGCTCCCGGCATTTTTAAGGTTATCATAAAAGGAAATCCCTTTTCCTATACGATTGACAGTCTGCGTAATGTAATCATGGATACGGCAATCGACTGGTATCGGAATGGTCTTGCCGCAGTCATTTTCATCCTGTTAGGCATACTCTCATTTATAGCGGCAAAGAGGACGCTTATGAACGAAAACGATTGATCCGGCATCTTCCTGTTCCTACTTGCTTATTTTCCGGTACACTTTTAAAGCGGTATGCAATCCAACCGGTTCCAGCCGTCTGGTAACTTTCTTTAATGATTTCGTTATCTTAATATTCTGCGGGCATTGTTTTTCACATTTTCCGCATACCGTACAGTTTTTACCGCTTTGATTTTTACCGGGATTTAATGCCCCGATACTTGTCATATACTGCATCATCCCGGTTACAAAGCCGGATGCATAAGAAACATTGTATGCCGCAAAGCTGCCCGGAATGTTTACCCCATTCGGGCAGGGCAAACAATAATTGCATCCGGTACATGGGATTTTATAGGATTCCTTAAAGACGGATACCGCCTTTTTAATCGTTTCATTTTCTTTCCCGGTCAAAATACCGATTTCTGCTGTTTCAGCCGTCTTAATATTGTCGTCAAGCTGTTCTTCGCTGTTCATCCCTGAAAGGATGACCGTCACTTCCTTTTGGTTCCATAACCAACGTAACGCCCATGCCGCAGGAGTAATTGCATGGTTTGTTTCTTCAAACAATTTCGCCGCCTTTTTCGGCAGACCGACCGCAAGCTTTCCTCCCAGCAACGGTTCCATTATGACAACCATCAGACCTTTTTCATGTGCCTTTTGCAGTCCTTTTCTCCCTGCCTGATAATTTTCATTCATATAATTATACTGAATCTGGCAAAAATCCCAGTCGTATTCTTCCAATAAGCCCAAGAATTCATTTTGAATACCGTGAAAAGAAAATCCGATATGACGTATTTGACCGCTCTCTTTTTTCCCGGCAATCCACTTTTCAATACCGAGCTTCCGTATTCTGTCCCAGCTCGCCGTATCGGTAATATTATGTATTAAATAATAATCAATATAATCCGTATTCAAACGTTCCAACTGTTTGTTAAAAATCCGGTCAAAGTCCTCATAGGATTGGCAATGAATAAAGGGGAGCTTGGTGGCAAGGTAAATCTTCTCCCGAATCCCCTCGTTTCTTTTAAAAATCTGCCCCAAGACTTGCTCACTGCCGCCGTAGACATATGCCGTATCAAAATAATTCACACCTCTTTCGATCGCAGACAGTATCAGTTTTTCTGTTTTCTTGCTGTCGATTTGTGTGCGAATGCCGCGCGGAAAACGCATACATCCGTATCCAAGTACGGATACTTGATTTCCCGACTGTAAATCTGTACGATAGTTCATAATAATCTCCATTCCTGCGCATCTGTTTTGCACATAATGACTCAATATTTATACGTAGGTACAAGTTTCACACAATCTTCCCTTCTTATCCTATCTTTTCTTCCCATAGAAAAATAATGCTACGGTTCCCGGTCCCGCATGGGCACCAATCACCAAATCCAGATAACCAATCATAATCTTGGCATCCGCATATTTTTCCTTTACTTTTTCCGCTACAAACTCCGCATCCTCAATACAATCCCCGTGACTGATAAAAACATCCGGATATTCTTCCAGCATCGCATTGTCTTCCATGCTTTTTACCAATGCCAATAAAGATTTTTTTCTTCCCCGTACATTCATCAAAGGGACCAGATGCCCTTCTTCATCAACATGA
Source organism: Lachnoclostridium sp. UBA933 (assembly GCA_002293545.1). Taxonomy (GTDB): domain Bacteria; phylum Bacillota; class Clostridia; order Lachnospirales; family Lachnospiraceae; genus UBA933. The sequence continues at coordinate 10,446 of DBDL01000176.1, forward strand.
AGTACCGGCTTTACATTCAGTGCGGTTCCGATTACCGCTGTTGTTCCGGATATGCGTCCGCCCTGTTTCAAATAATTCAAATCATCTACGGTAAAGCTGTGAACG
>DBDL01000148.1:0-16450 GCA_002293545.1 Lachnoclostridium sp. UBA933
ATGAGAAGCCATATTGCATGGTATACAAGCGGATACCCTCATTCGGCTGAGCTTAGGGAAAAAGTAAATCATATTGTGGGTTACGGAGAACTGGAAGAATTCTTTCACGGTTATCTTGCCTCGTATTACCGGTTTCAGAGGAAACGCGTATGACTTTCTTGACAGTACATACGGTCATTGCTATACTAATATAATAGGAAAAAGAGGAGGAATAAGTCATGAGTGAAAAGATAAGGGCAGGAATTTTAGGCGGAACCGGCATGGTAGGACAGCGGTTTGTATCCCTGCTGGAAAACCATCCGTGGTTTGAAGTGACTGTGGTTGCCGCAAGTCCCAGGAGCGAAGGGAAGACATATGAAGAAGCGGTGGGGAACCGCTGGAAGATGGAATCACCGATGCCGGAATTACTCAAAAAGAGTATTGTAAAAAATGTAAATGATATAGAAAAGATCTGCGAAGAAGCCGATTTTGTTTTTAGTGCAGTCGATATGAGCCATGAAGAAATTCTGGCGCTGGAAGAAGCATATGCCAAGAAAGAAACGCCGGTAATATCCAATAATAAATCACACCGCTGGACACCGGATGTTCCGATGGTGATACCGGAAATCAATCCCGAACATTTTGATTTGATTCCGGCACAGAGAAAAAGGCTCGGAACAAAACGGGGGTTTATTGCGGTAAAGCCGAATTGCTCCATCCAGAGCTATGTTCCCGCGCTTCATGCATGGAAACAGTTTGAGCCTGCGGAAGTCACTGTTTCACTGTATCAGGCAATTTCGGGGGCGGGGAAGAATTTTGACGACTGGCCGGAGATGAAAGGCAATATCATCCCCTTTATCGGGGGCGGGGAAGAAGAAAAGAGCGAGCAGGAGCCTCTGAAGATTTTCGGCAGGGTATCGGACGGCAAAATCATAAAAGCGGANNATGTATCCGTGTTCCTGTTTTAAACGGACATTTGGCGGCGGTATTTATCAATTTCAAGAATCAGCCGTCCAGGGAAGAACTGATTCAGGCATTGAAAGAATGCAGGGGTCTCCCGCAGGAGCTGGGACTGCCGAGTGCTCCGAAGCAATTCATCCGGTATTTGGAAGAAAATGACCGTCCGCAAATAACACTTGACGCTGACTATGAAAACGGTATGGGAATCTCCTTGGGACGGCTGCGTAAAGATACTTTGTTTGATTATAAGTTTATCGGTTTGTCGCACAATACGGTCCGCGGGGCGGCAGGAGGCGGAGTATTAACGGCGGAATTGTTAAAGGCAAAGGGTTATCTTGTATAAAAAAAGGCGCGGCTTGGGAACGCGCACCTCTGAAGTTTGCTTCGCAAACTTCGCTCCGCAAGACAGGGAACAAAGGTTCATAAGACTTTCCGATTGAATAATAAAGAAAGAATGAGGTGGCATATGAGCAAATTTCGGATATTGCTGAAAGGGATTGTAACATATGAAAATCGTTTTTTAATTGTTGAAAAATGGTATGATGACCGGATTGTCGAGCCTTATCAATGGGAATTCATTGACGGGGTGCTGGCATTTGGTGAAAAACCGGATGATGCGGTGATACGGTTAATCAAAGAAAAAACCGGATTGACGGTGCAGATAGACAGTATACTGTATACATGGGGATTTACCGCGGGGGAAACATGCACGATAGGACTTGCTTACCGTCTGCTCAGTAATCAGGAGGAGGTCAGTCTGGCGGAAGAATATCCGAATTATAAATGGGTGAACAGGGATGAATTGGAACAATATATTAAGAATAAGTACGTTTTGGAGGATATCAACCGGATTGGTTTGACAAAAGATTTCAATCTCGAAGACTTTGGGAAGGTGGATACATTTATTGAACACTTGGATTAAAAACGGACATCTTCTCGACCCGGATACCGGGAGGGACGGTCTGTTTGATTTACTGATTGAGAACGGAATCGTAAAAGCAGTCGGTTCTGTTTCCGAAGAACAAGCCGGGGGGTATGAAGTGATTGACGCTTCTGGATTGTATGTTATGCCGGGGTTTATTGACTTGCATGTTCATTTTCGTGAACCGGGATATGAGTATAAAGAAACCATTGCAACCGGTATGAAAGCGGCGGCAAAAGGCGGATTTACGGCGGTATGCCCGATGCCGAACACCAATCCCGTTACAGACCGCGCAGAACGTATCAAAAAAATGCTGGATATCGGAAGAAAAGAGGGAAACGGTGTTCATCTGTACCCGGTCGGGGCCATTACGGAGGGTCAGGAGGGAACAACTCTTGCCGATATAAAAGGTATGGTAAAGGCAGGAGCAAAGGCGGTCAGTGAGGACGGCAAATCCGTTGCAGACGCCGGATTGTACCGGAGGGCAATGCGTATTGCAAAGGAAGAAGGGATTCCGGTGCTTGCCCATTGTGAAGACAGAAGCATCGCCGGGAACGGTGTGATAAATGAGGGTGAAAAGGCGGAAGAACTTGGACTTCCCGGTATTCCGTGTACTGCCGAGGATGTGATAACAGCGCGGGATATCTTACTGGCAAAAGAAACAAACGTCCGTTTGCATCTTTGTCATTGTTCCACAAAAGACAGCGTACATATGGTACGGGCGGCAAAGGCGGAGGGTCTGTTAGTGACGGCGGAAGTATGCCCGCATCATTTTACCTTGAATCAAGAGGATATCATCCCGGACGACGCCGATTATAAAATGAATCCGCCGCTTCGCGGGAAAGAGGATATGGCGGCGTGCAGGAAAGGAATTGCCGGAGGGTCGGTTGACGTCATTGCAACCGATCATGCACCGCACGGCAAAGAAGAAAAAGAACTTCCGATGGCGGATGCACCGTTTGGGATTGCCGGTTTGGAAACGGCATTTGCATTGACCGTTACCGAACTCGTAAAGACCGGTTATCTTACGCCGATGCAGATGGTGGAAAAGCTGAGCCTTGGTCCGGCGCGGATACTCGGAGTACAGGGGGGGAGTCTGAAAGAGGGTTCCTGTGCGGATTTGGTAATTGCCGATCTGGATAACGCTTACCGTATCGACAAGAATACCTTTGTTTCAAAAGGGAAAAACACACCGTTCCACGGCAGGGCCGTGACGGGGTGCATTATGAAAACATTGATAAAAGGGGAGGTCATATATCAAAATGATTAATAAATTAGTAGACCGGATAAAAGAATTAGAAGCTCCGATTGTCGTCGGACTGGATCCGACGTTGGCAATCCTGCCGAAACACCTGCTGGAACGGGAGATCAAGGAACGGGGAGAAACCCTGGAGGCGGCGGCAGAAGCAATCTGGCAGTTTAATAAAGGGATTATTGACGCAGTCTGTGATTTGGTTCCCGCCGTGAAACCCCAAGTGGCAATGTATGAACAATTCGGGATTCCGGGGTTAAGCGTCTTTAAACGAACGATTGATTACTGCAAAGAGAAAGGGCTGATTGTGATTGGAGATGTCAAGCGGGGGGATATCGGTTCCACTTCCGAGGCATATGCAATCGGGCATTTGGGGAAAGTACATATTGGAAATAAAATGCTGAGCGGATTTGATGAAGACTTTATTACCGTGAATCCTTATTTTGGGACCGACGGCATCAAACCGTTTATCGGTGTATGTAAAAAAGAGAAAAAAGGAATTTTTGTATTAGTCAAGACTTCTAATGAATCCAGCGGTGAATTTCAGGACCAGGAAATCAATGAACGGAGATTATATGAGTGCGTTGCCGACAAGGTAGCGGAATGGGGGGAAGCCCTGATGGGGCATACTTACAGTTATGTCGGCGCGGTAATCGGCGCAACCTATCCGAGAATGGCAAGAGAACTGCGGGGCATGATACCGAATACGTTCTTTTTGGTTCCGGCATACGGTGCGCAGGGAGCGACCGCAAAGGACGTAAAAGAAGCATTTCATAAAGACGGAACCGGTGCGGTTGTAAATTCTTCCAGAGGGATTATTGCGGCATATAAGCAGCAGAAATATCAGGAATTCGGGGAAGAAGGATTTGCTGATGCCGCCAGGGAGGCAGTATTGCATATGAAAAAGGATATTGCATCGGTATTTTAGGGAGAGGCACAGTATTGACCGGATAAGCGGACAGCGGATTGCCTTATTTGTGAATATTGTATTAAGCGGAATTTATCACATAGTAATAAAATCTTAGGAGGATGAAAAAATGAAGAGAAAAAGACTGGTTACAATGGGAATCATGATTGGTTTGACTGCCGTATTATTGGCGGGCTGCGGGACAAAAGAAGGTTCCGTGCTGGATTCTGCAATCAGGATATCAGAAGAAGCAGAAAGCGTTGAGGCGGAAGGCACGATCAATATGGGGATGAAACTCACGGGTACCGGTGAGAAGGCTGCTGAATTAAAGATAAACGGAAAGATGAATGCGTTTTGCTTTACAGACCCTATGAAGTTAAAAATGAACATGATTATGGATGTATCCGGGATGGAAGCATTGATAGACGAAGCAGAGATTCCCGATATGGAGATGGAATCCTATGCGGTGGAACAAGACGGTGAGTATGTACAGTATATCAAAGACGGCGTAACCGGAAACGGCAAATGGTATAAGCAAGTAATCGGTCCGGCGGATGATATGGAAAAGATGCAGGAAAAACTCAATCAGCTTGACGCAAAAATGTTTATGAACGGTGATTATACTTATACAGAACAACCGGATGCGGAAGAAAACGGGAAAAAATATAAAGTATATACTTGCACAGTAACAAAAGAGAACATGGAGAAAGTAATGGACAGTGTCGGTTCTATGCTTGGTTCCGCAAGCGGTTTTAATCAGGAGGACTTTGACGCGGTCAGTGAGTTCGTTACCGACTTGAAGTTTACCTTATGGATTGATGAAGAGGAAAAGCAGCTTTACCGTGTCAGCATGTCACTTACGGAAATGATGAATCAAGTGGTGCAGAAGGCAATGGAGCAAAGTGCCGGCAGCGGGAACGNNCGAATCGGGACAAGTAGAGATTACCCAACTGGATTTTGATATTAAATATAAAAACTATAACAGTGCAGAAGATTTTACCGTACCGGAAGAGGCATTAAAGGCAGAAGCGGCGCCGATAGGGAATATTACTGATTAAATGATACCGCAAAGGAAGAAATGATGTAACGTTAAGAAGAGTTTCGTATTTTATGTGAAAAGGGATTCAAGAACGGGATTATTATGTATTACGTGAAAAGGGATTCAAGAATGGGATTATTATGAAAAAAGAAAAAATAACCGCTGAAATCATAAAAATGGAATGTTTGGCTCCGGATATTTACAGTATGTGGGTGAGTGCCGGCCGGATAGCTGCCGGATCACATGCGGGGCAATTTGTATCACTGTATATGAGAGCGGGTGGGGATAAGCTGTTGCCCCGCCCGATTAGTATTTGTGAAATCAACCGGGAGGAGGGACTGCTCCGCCTTGTTTTCCGTGTTGTGGGAGCGGGAACAAAAGAATTTTCGTCTTATCATGCCGGTGATGGCATATCCTTGCTCGGTCCGTTGGGGAATGGATTTCCCATTGAAAAGAAAGAAGCACTCTTAATTGGCGGAGGAATCGGAATCCCTCCGATTCTACAATTGTCGAAAGAATTGCCCGGCAAGAAAAAAATTGTACTCGGTTACCGGGACCGGGATTTATTTTTAAAAGAAGAGTTTGAAAAATACGGGGATGTTTTTGTATCAACTGAAGACGGAAGCGCCGGGACAAAAGGAAATGTAATTGACGCGGCAAGGGCATACGGACTGGAAAACGGTACGGAGATTATCTATGCCTGCGGACCGCTTCCGATGCTGAAAGGTGTGAAATCCTACGGTGCCGGTTACGGAATCCCTGCGTGGATTTCGATGGAAGAAAAGATGGCGTGCGGAGTAGGCGCGTGTCTTGCCTGCGTTTGCAGGACGAACCATACAGACAAGCATTCCCGTGTTAAGAATAAACGGATTTGTGCGGACGGACCTGTTTTTGCTTCCGACGAGGCAGATTTATAGTCCGCGGAAACATAGATGGAGCAGGTTATAAAGGAAAGTGATTCGCAGATGAAAGCGAAAGTGTTTCGCAAATCAATAGAAAAGCATTTCACACATCAATGCGTAAAATATGAGAGAGAACGGGGATTTTTATGACAGATAAACAGAATCGTCTGCAAGTGGAGTTTGCCGGACGGACATTCAGGAATCCAATCACGACCGCCTCCGGGACATTCGGTTTCGGTGCGGAATATTCGGATTTTGTGGAACTTAGCAAGCTGGGGGCAGTGACAACAAAAGGGCTTGCCAATGTTCCGTGGGAGGGAAATCCGGTGCCGAGAATCGCCGAAACCTCCGGCGGGATGTTAAATGCAATCGGGCTTCAGAATCCGGGGATTGATACATTTTTATCAAGGGATTACCCCTATTTGAGGAGTATGGGTGCCGGTATTATCGTCAATGTTTGCGGCAAATCGGAGAAGGATTATGTGGAAGTCGTGGAAAAACTGGCGGATACAGATGTAGAACTGCTTGAAATCAATATATCCTGTCCCAATGTAAAAGAAGGGGGAATTGCTTTCGGGCAGAATACGGCGGCGGCGGAGAGGATTACAAGAGCGGTCAAAAAAGCGGCAAAGCAGCCTGTGATGATGAAGCTGAGTCCGAACGTGACGAGCATTACCGATATGGCAAAAGCTGCGGAAGCAGGAGGTGCCGACGCGGTTTCCCTCATTAATACACTGACGGGAATGCGGATTGATGTCCGTAAGAAAGCATTTATGCTTGCAAACAAGACGGGAGGACTGTCCGGACCCTGTATCAAGCCCATAGCAATCCGGATGGTATATGAAACAGCGAAGTCTGTAAGCATACCGGTTATGGGGATGGGCGGGGTTCATAATACGGAGGATGTTCTGGAGTTTATGATGGCGGGTGCAACGATGGTTGCCGTAGGAACGGCGAATTTTAATAATCCTTATGTCACCTCTGAAGTCATTGACGGCTTGGAAGCATATGCGGAAAAAGAAAGCATGGATCATATAAGTGAAATCATAGGTATTGTATAAAAAGGAGATCGTGTGAAATAAAAAACATTTCACACGTCGAATTTGTGCTTGCGCACAAATATCGAGTAATTATGCGTAAAAAACGTGCGCAGGAATGGAGAGCAAAATGGAGGATTACAAAAAAGAATTTATAGAGTTTATGGTGGATTCCGGAGTTTTGAAATTCGGAGAATTCACTTTAAAAAGCGGACGTGTTTCCCCGTTTTTTATGAATGCGGGTTTGTACACGACGGGAGCCGAGCTTCGCAGACTTGGCAGGTACTATGCCGAGGCGATACACACAAAATTTGGAACAAATTTTGACATATTATTTGGTCCGGCTTACAAAGGAATTCCATTGAGTGTGGCAACGGTCACGGCATTTGACGAGCTGTACGGAAAAGAGGTCCGCTACTCATCGAACCGTAAAGAGGTAAAAGACCACGGTGATACGGGTATTTTGCTCGGCAGTCCGATGAAAGCGGGTGACAGGGTGGTGATTATTGAAGATGTTACGACTTCCGGGAAATCAATCGAAGAGGTTTATCCGATTATCCGTGCACAGGGAGCGGTAGAAATCACGGGTTTGATGGTTTCGCTTAACCGCATGGAGAAAGGGAAAGGCGAGAAAGGAGCATTGGAGGAAATCAAAGAATCCTATGGGATATCTGCCGAGGCGATTGTTACCATGCAGGAAGTCATTGAGCATTTGTATAACTGTCCGTATAAAGGATAAATCATAATTGATGATACGATAAAAGAGAAGCTGGACATTTATTTCAGCCGATACGGAGTATCCGGTCAAAAGAAAGCTTGAAAAAAATGGCAGATGGATTATAATGGATGATATAGGTGACCTCATTGAATCTTGTGCTTTGGGTAATAAAGTGTTTGAGAAATACGGGACTTTAAAATGCAAGATGGTAAGGCGTTACTTTATAGTAAGAATCAATTAAGATGTTCATGGGATCAGGTCCGGTGAAGTGAAAGGAGCACAGGATGCAGGAAGAATTTAAACAAAAGCTTTTGGATAACGGGTTTGAAATGGATAAAACACTGGCACGTTTTATGGGAAAAGAGGATTTGTATGAGAAATTTTTATTGCGTTTTCAGGACGATAAAAATATGGAAAAACTCAAATCCGCTTATGAAAACGATAATATGGAGGAAGCTTTTTTTGCCGCACACACACTGAAAGGCGTTGTTGCCAATCTTGGTATGGAGCCTTTGCTGGAACCGTTGACACCTTTAGTAGAAAAATTCAGGGCGGGCAAAAAGGATGATGAAGCAGAAGCATACTATAATGAAGTGATAGCGTGCTATGATAACATTATAAAGATGTTGAAAAACAGATAATTTAGGTAGAAACTTTTCGCATTATACGTATATAATAGGAAAGAACAATGTGAAAAAGGAGGGATTATGAAAGAAATAACAGCGTTGGATTTCATACACAGTCCGTTTTCATTAATCGGAAACGAATGGATGTTGATTTCGGCAAAACAAGGAAACAGAACAAACAGCATGACGGCTTCATGGGGAGGATTAGGGGTCATGTGGAATAAAAATGTGGTATATACCGTAATCCGTGACAGCCGCTTTACGAAACAGCTCATTGACCATACCGATACCTTTTCAATCAGCTTTTTTGACCATGAGGAATATCAAAAGATGTATCAGTATATGGGGGCGGTATCAGGCAGGGATGAGGATAAAATTTCAAAGTCCGGGTTATCCCTGCTGTACGACGGAGAAACACCGTATTTCGGGGAAGCGGAATACACAATGTTTTGCCGGAAGTTGTGCTGTTCGCCGATAAGACCGGAAAGCTTTGCGGTGGAGTCGATCGGTCCGTCGTTTTACGGCGATAAAGATTATCATAACCTATACATTGGCGAAATTCTTAAGATTATGTCAAAGTAATGTCGCCGCAGTGTAGAAATATCGGCAGAACAGCGTCTGTTCAAGGCGCAGATGGAAAATATTAAGAAATGTTAAAATGAGCTTTACAAACTTAAAGAAATCATATATAATGATCTGTGTAACTGAAAATTTCATTCATTAAGGAGGAAGAAATGAACACAAAGATTAGCAAGAAAATGATGAGATTGCTGGCATTAACACTGGCTTTAGCGATGGCATTAACATCAGCTTTGAGTACAGGTATGCTAAGCAATGCGGCAGCTAAGCCGAAAAAAATCACATTAAAGGCAAAAAAAGCAACATTATATGCCGGTGAACAATTTCAGATTAGCTTAAAATCTGTTAAGCCCAAAAAGGCAGATAAGAAATTAAAGTATACTGTCGATAAAAAGGGCAAGAAGTTCGTCAAAGTGTCAAAAAAAGGTTTAGTAACAGCAAAGAAAGTAAAGAAGAACGGAAAAGCAAAAGTAACCGTAGCAGCAAAGAAGAACAAAAAAGCAAAAGTAGTTGTTAAGATTACGGTGAAAAAGGGTACGGTAAACAAAGGTATTTCCATTAAGAACCAGTCAATTTTAAAAGGTCAGTCCAGAAGATTAGCTGTAACATGGAATCCCGCAAAAACTTCTTCCAAGAAGCTGTCCGGTTGGACATCTTCAAACAAGAAAGTTGCGACCGTCAGCAGCAATGGAACAGTGAAAGCAATAGCAAAAGGAACCACTAAAATATCCGTGAAGAATTCATACGGTAAAAAGGCTAATGCTACGATCACTGTAACAGAGAAGGTACAGCCGAAACCGACAGATCCGGTAATACGGGTGACGACTCCGCCGACGACTCCGCCGACAAATCCGCCGGTAATCGAAACAGATCCGCCGACAAATCCGCCGACAAATCCGCCGACAGATCCGCCGACAGATCCGCCGGTACCAACAGGCACACCGGAACCTCCGATGCCGACAGTAAATCCTCCGGTAACGTCATTTACTTCGGATGATATCATTGTACTTAACAGCAACCAGACCATTTTATTCTCAAGCTTTGCAGATGGTGATGCAATTGATTTGAACGATTATAAAGAAATGCGTATCAAGCTTACACTTTTCTCGGATGAAGCAGCGGAAACACCGATTAAAGAGTTTACATCTGATAACAGCCCGAAAATTAAATTGACATTGGATAATTCGACTGCTTCTTTCGGAGCAAATGGAAGCTGGCTGGCATATGTTAATAACTGGGTACCGGGAGGCAGTTATCGATTCCCTGAATCCGCATTGGATGCAGACACAGGATTGATTACATCAGAGTTATATAATCTGACACCGCTCACAGAGAATCCTACACCCGGCAACCCGAATGCACAATGGATGACTCAGGAAGAGTTAGACGGTACGGATTGTATCGTAATTGAGCCTCTTGGCGACCTTCCCGCTACAGTCAAAGCAGCCAAAATTTCTGCTTTAGAGTTTGTACAGAAAAGTCCTGCTGAACCGGAGAAGAAAGAAGCACCGGCAATAACTTGGTATCCGATACAGGGTGAAACCGCAGACGGAGTTGTTTCTTATGATGAGCTTCCGGCTGATGATACAAGATACAATACAGCATTCTCTTTCGGAGATAAAGAATTTGATCTTAACTTTACGGCAGACGGAATTATCAATCAAATCAGTAAGATTGCAGCACTTCCGTCAGAGTTTGAGCAATGGACGAATACGAGTATATATCAAGCAGATTATGGTATGTTCTATCTTCAAGCAGTAGGAAGCGGAGATACCAAGGCATTAAAAGTAATTGACGCTTATGAAGGGTCTGAGCAATTTGCAGCCGATTATGTTGCAAAATTTGAGCAAGGCGCAGAAGACAATGAATTTGTACTGACAATGGACTCAAGCAATCCCAGAAATACAGATGTTATTACAATTACGGATGACGATACTGAGGGAGAAGTTACCTTAGACGGAACATTATTTGGCACACCGTTTAAATTAGTCATTGATAAGGCTACCAATTCATTTACATTAGAGAAAGACGGAGCATTATTTGCAGAGTTCGTAAATTCCAATGATAAGTTTGCACTTGACTTTGCAGCAGACGCTGATGTTGTTGTGAAAGCATCGGAAGATATTAGACCGGTAACAACAACAGAACCGCCGGTTGGTACGGAAGTAGAACCCATTGTTCCGGATTTGTCCGACTCAGCAAATTTCACAGCCAGCGGAGCAATCGTTGCATGGGATGCGGCTAAAGAAGCATTACGTATTACAAGTACAGATTATAATCAAGGTGTTCTTGTGAAATTTACATTGCCTGCAGGCACTACTTTGGGTGATTATGGAAGAATAGTGTATGACCTTCAAGGTGCCGGTGCCACTATAACCTACAAGAATATGTGGGTAGGTTTTAATGAGATTGATACAGCCGGTAAACTTGGGACTTCAGTTTTTCAATATTTAGAAGCATCAGGCTGGGATACAGCAGAAACGCAATATGTAAACGATGAAGTAATGCTTACTCCTACAGATACTCAAGCTCAAACGACAGGAACCGTAACAATTGGTCTTTCACTGAATGGCGGCGCTGGAGAGGATTATTATATTAAGAATATCAGACTGACACCGGTAAAAAGTATAGAAGCCGATGTATCCAATTCAGAAGAGTGTAAAGGACTTGGTGCAACCGTTGAATGGGATGCGGCGCAAGAAGCAGCACATGTTACATGTAATAATTGGGGTCAAGGTGTCGTATTTAAGTTTGATCTTCCGGCAGGGAAGAAATTGGGAGAGTATTCTAGTTTAGAGTATGATCTTAAATTTGCGGAAACTCCTGCTGTAAGTTATAAATCATTCTTTATTACGAGTTTAGATGGATTTACAGGTACATTAAATACAACAAATCCTTTCCAATGCAGACAGATGTACAATGGTGCCGGCGGTACTTGGCAGAACAATCAGTTATTCCACAGATTACAGTCAGTATTGGCAACAAGCGCAGAAAAGACAGGAACTGTCTATATAGGACTTACAATGAATACCAGTGCTACAGAGGGCGGAAAAGAATATTATGTTAAGAACGTTAGATTAGTAGAGGGAGCATAATAAGTTAGTTGGTTTTTTAACACCATTGAATCTCATTTGAGATTCAATGGTGTTTTTTAATCGGCTGTCAGGTGCGGGAAACGATTTATGAAACAAAGCAGGATATTGCGGATATCATATTGTGTCTGTATTATGAAATGAATAAAAAGAAGATACTTCTTTATCTCACACTGATTTTACAGCTTTTTTTAAAGAAAGCAATCCCATATTTAATAATCGTACGATAACCTTCTTTGCAAAGACCGTCTTCATAATTTTGCTTTTCGATTTGAGCCAGAGCAAGCTCGGCAGTTTCCTGCATCTTGTCAATGGAATCCGATATTTTTAGATCAAAAATAATACCAAGTCCCTGATAGGGGGCATTACGCATAATCAGATCCGGTCTTCCCAACCCTTTTTCCCTGTTGGATTCGATAATGTAATCTTTAAAGGTTTTCAAAAGTCCTGTCATAAATCCGTGATAATAGTTTTCCTGATAGTCGTAAAAGCTTATGGTTTCCATGAGATTCCGGGAGATTTCTTCTTCAAATACAGGAATGTCTTTTTCTACAATGGCATGACATAACCGACGGAAGTCCTTTTGCCGAATACATCGGTCAAACCATGCCAAAACGGTATTTTGGTAGATATAGCAAACCTCATCATTCGGAATACTCATGGTTGCGTAAATCTGTCTGCCGGAGAAACGAAGCGATACTTTTTTCAGATACCCGGTAAAGAATAAAAAATTCCACAAATTATCCTCGGATTCATAAATATCATCGTATGTGATTTCAAACTTATCTTCCCGTCCATAAAATTGCAGCATTTGTTTGACTTCGTCTTCTGTAAATCCAAAATGTTCGGTATATTCATCCGATAGAATTGAAATGATTTCCAGATTATTCATACCGGTAAAGATACTTTCTTTACTGATTCGCAGGCAGCCTGTCATAACGGCAAATTCCAGATAAGGATTGGTCTTTAATGAAGATTCAAAAAGTGTACGTAAAAATCCAATCATCTCATCATAAAAACCGGAAAAATATGCATTTTCCAAAGGAACATCATACTCATCAATGAGAATAATCGTTTTTTATGAGTAAATTTTTCCAGAAACTCACATAAAAAAGGAGAGAAGTATTATAATCCTCCCTGTCACCTTTCATTTCAAGGATTTGCATGAATTTTTCCTGATCCGACTGCAAATCAAGCTGTTTTACAATATGGATATGACGTTTATATTCATTGGAAATACATTCTTTTAATGCGTGGTAAGACATATGAAAATCGGGCTGCTTCCCTGATTTCAGCGTCAGATTGATTACCGGGAAATTTCCCATGTAGTTTTTATAATATTCCGATTCCTCCATGATATTCAGTCCGGAAAACAATGCTTTATTCTTTTGGTTTTTCTCATCATCCCCGGTATCTTCAAAATAATACTTCAGCATACTGAGCGTGAGTGTTTTTCCAAAACGTCTTGGACGGGTGAATAAATTGACATCCCCTTTCACATCAAGCAGTTCTTTGATAAAAAGAGTTTTGTCAACATAATAATAACCATTCCGAAACATTTTCTCAAAATCGTCGATACCGACCGGAAACGGTTTGAATGCCATATGGATACCTCCTCGGACAAGTCTTGTTTCAGCAGTGTGGTGAAAGTGCTATATTGTTATTATACAACAATTCACCGTAAAAACAACACAGGATTTTCATATTGCATATTTTAATGAATCAGAGTATAATATTATTTGGTAAATAAAATTATACAGAAAGCATGTGATAGGAATGTACAAAAAAATAATTGTGGTTTTACTGGTGTTAGCAATCGTGGTTTGTCCGTACGGTGAAACATTGGCAAAGAGCAAGGCAAAAGATCAGGAGATCTCATTTAAAAAGAAAAGAATATCGTTGAATGTGGGACAGAAGAAGAAATTAAGCGTGACAAAAGGCAAAAAAATTAATGGTAAAATTTTATTTTCATCTTTGAATAAAAAAATTGCGGCGGTCAGCAAAAAAGGGATCGTAAAAGCAAAAAAACCGGGAACCGTACGTATTTTGGCAAAAACAAAAAGCAAAGGCAGAAAAGCAATTTGCATCGTGAAAGTTGAAAAATATGCAAAAAGGATTAAGATGCTTGCCGATACGATTATCTTGTATAAAAATCAAACGGAAAAGATACAAGCCAGTGTGCTGCCCGGATCATCCGCAAAGAGGAGGTTCACTTATAAGGTGAGCAAACCATCGGTCGCCTCCGTATCGAAGGACGGGGTGATTAAAGGGAAAACTCTTGGGACGGCAAAGATAGAATTAAAGAGTATACGGATTACAAAACAAAAGAAACATCTGAAAAAAACAATTACGGTCCGGGTGATCGAACGCTTACCGGAGGCAACAAATCCGTCGATTCCGTCCGGTAATATAACCATGCCGCCTCCTACCGGTTCGGTGCCGCCGTCAGAACCGCCGAAAACATTGACAGAAAGAATTGCGGAGATTCCTTCGCCGCCGGCGGATCAGCTTTTGGCAGATACGATTGTTGTAAATGATAACGGTGATATCAGTACGTTATATTTTCTGAATAAGGCTTATAACGGAGGCGGAATTACGATTGCATTAAATGGGAAATCAACAAAGCAAAGTGCCTCGGCGAAAGCAATCTTAAACTCATTGGAAACATCAGCGTCTGTGACATATAATAAAGCAGGAACAATTCGTGTGTCCAGATTGTCATTGAAAGAATGGTGGAGGATTACGGATATTCCGCTGAAGCAGACATACCAATTGATGGCGTGGGAAAAAGATACGGTTTATGGAAGTCCATACGGTCTGATTATTATGAAAGGCGATACGACACAAGCGTGTAAAATATACTGACGCATGGTGTACCCCCAATATCCGGATTAAAAATTTTAAGGACGATACATTGGCAAATGGAGTATCATAGGATACTCATTTGCCAATCCGGTTATATTATATCTTATACACGTTGGCGGGCGGTATCAACCATGAAATGACAGTCCGTGTATCATCATTACAATTAGGAAGGAGATTAGGAGGCTGCTGTCATGAAGCGGGCTTCTTAATAAAAATTATGGCAGTGATTCAAGTGACAGAAGAAAATTTTGAAGAGGAAGTTCTTCAGTCAAAAATCCCGGTGCTAATTGATTTTTGGGCAATATGGTGCGCTCCCTGTCAAGTCTTGGCGCCGATCCTGGAAAAAATAGCGGAAGATATCGAAGACATAAAGATATGCAAGGTCAATACCGATGAACAGATGAAACTGGCATTGGATTATGAGGTTATGAGCATACCGACATTACTGTTGTTTCGTGACGGCAAAATTATCAATAAAACAATCGGCGTAAANNGGAATATGCTGCAAAATCAAGGAGCAGATGATGATTGATATAGGAATTATAGGTGCGGGACCTGCCGGGCTTACCGCGGCAATATATGCAAAGAGGGCAGGGCGGTCTGTTCAGGTATTTGAGGCAGGTCGGTACGGCGGTCAGATTGTGAACGCATCAGAGATAGAAAACTATCCGGGAATTTCCAGAATTTCCGGATTTCAATTTGCGGAAATTCTATATGAACAGGCAAAGTCCTTTGGTGTGGAAATTACTTCAATGGAAGTAACAGAAATCAGTCCGCAGGAGAACAGTACCCTATCGGTAAAAGGAGAAAAAGGGGAATACGAAGCCAAAGCGGTGATTCTGGCGGGCGGTGTCAAAAAGAGGCTGCTGAATATTCCGGGAGAAAAGGAATTGACCGGAGCGGGGGTATCTTATTGTGCCGTCTGCGACGGCATGTTTTTTCGCGGTAAAAAGGCGGCTGTTGTCGGCGGAGGAAATGCCGCCTTGGAGGATACGGTTTATCTGTCGGAGTTATGTGAAAGTGTAGTGTTGATTCATAGAAGAAATGAATTTCGCGGGGAACAGCACTTATTGGATAAGCTGAAGAAAAAGGAGAATGTTTCCTTTTTAACCAATGCCAAAGTGACTGCGCTGACCGGAGATAAGAAACTGGAAAATATATCGGTAGAATTTAATGATGACCGGGAAGGACAGACGGTTTCGGTTTCCGGTCTGTTTATTGCCGTCGGTTCCGAACCGTCAAACCAGGCATTTGCGAATTTGGCGGACTTGGATGAACAGGGCTTTATACTTGCCGGAGAGAATACCGAAACACGTACCCGCGGAGTATTTGCGGCAGGGGATACCAGGACAAAAAAGCTGCGGCAATTGACAACGGCAGTTTCAGACGGCGCAGCGGCAGCGTCGGCAGCGTCTGAATATATCAGGGGGATATGATGCCGGGGTGAAAAGATCAATCACCAATTGTCTATTGAAAAATTATATGATATAATACCAAGAAAGATTTCGTACGCTGTACTATATGAAACGAGATAAAAAACTGTCATTTCATATAGCCCCTCCGGGGGATGCG
>DBDL01000148.1:16470-17129 GCA_002293545.1 Lachnoclostridium sp. UBA933
ACGCACGAAATCGGCGCATAGAACGCCAAAATACAAAGAATTTTGGCGTTCTATATAGAATGCACCAGACGAAAGGAGAGCCATATGATTGATATAAAATTTCTCAGGGAGAATCCCGACATCGTAAAAGAGAACATAAAGAAAAAATTTCAGGAAAACAAGCTGCCCCTTGTTGACGAGGTGATTGCGCTGGATTTGGAGAACCGGAAAGTGAAGCAGGAGGCGGATTCCCTGCGGGCGGACCGTAAAAAATATTCCAAGCAAATCGGTAATCTGATGGCGGGAGGAAAAAAAGAAGAAGCCGAGGAAATGAAGGTTAAGGTGACGGAAAGTGCCGGGAAGCTTGCCGCATTACAGGAAAAAGAAAATGATTTGGCGGAAAAAGTGAAAGAAATCATGATGAAAATTCCCAATATCATTGACGATAATGTACCGATTGGAAAGGATGACAGTGAGAATGTAGAGATTGAGCGTTTTGGGGAAGCCTGTGTTCCTTCTTTTGATATACCCTATCATGCGGAAATCATGGAACGGCTGGGCGGTTTGGATTTGGAGGCGGCAAGAAAGGTTGCCGGGAACGGATTCTATTATTTTATGGGAGATATTGCAAGACTGCATTCAGCGGTTATTACCTACGCAAGGGATTTTATGATTGACCG
>DBDL01000148.1:17157-17887 GCA_002293545.1 Lachnoclostridium sp. UBA933
GAAATGGATGCGATGATGTATAAAATAGAAGGGGAAGATTTGTATCTGATTGGGACAAGTGAGCATTCCATGATTGGCAAATATATTGATACGATTCTAAAGGAAGAGGAGCTTCCCCATACCCTGACAAGCTATTCGCCGTGCTTCCGCAAAGAAAAAGGCGCACACGGTCTGGAAGAACGGGGGATATACCGTATCCATCAATTTGAAAAGCAGGAAATGATTGTTTTATGCAAACCGGAGGACAGCTCCGCTTGGTTTGATAAAATGTTAAACTATACCGTGGACTTGTTCCGGTCACTGGAAATTCCGGTTCGCACATTGGAGTGCTGTTCCGGTGATTTGGCGGATCTGAAAGTAAAATCCATTGATGTGGAAGCATGGTCACCAAGACAGCAAAAATACTTTGAGGTGGGGAGCTGTTCCAACTTAGGCGATGCACAAGCGCGGCGTTTGATGATTCGGGTTGCCGGCAGGGATGGTAAATATTTTGCACATACTCTGAATAATACGGCGGCGGCTCCACCTAGGATGTTGATTTCATTTTTGGAGAATCATTTGCAGGAAGACGGCAGCGTAAAGATACCGGAAGCGTTATCTCCTTATATGGGCGGAAAACGGAGCATATGTGTGAAAGGGTCCGCTTTGATGTAACAGTTGCAAGACGGTTACATGTATGATAAAATACCAAAAGAAGAAACGCGGAGGAGGGATATATTTTCATGAGTAA
>DBDL01000106.1:0-14205 GCA_002293545.1 Lachnoclostridium sp. UBA933
GCGGGAATCGAACCCGCGTCCAAACCTGAATCCCATGTTCTTCTACTATCATAGTCAGTTATTCGATTTCATCAGAAATGATTCCATCCCCCGACCGGAAACTAACACCCTCCGGGTTCAGTAGCCTCTAAATACTCTTTTCCGCACAAGGCGTCAAGCCCGAAACGGGTTTGAACGAAAAAGGTTGCCTGCTAAGGATGATACAACAGTAAAGCAGCAGGAAGCTTTATTGTTGCAGCCGCAGCGATTAGGCTGCGTAAACTAAATCTTCGTTTTTAGCGTTTAATTTTTGTTCCATGTTTTTACGTGGTCACGGAGTCCACGGATAGCTTCACCATATTCAACAAGCCTGTCGAAACCAGTACAACCCCTGAATGGGTATGGTTCGTTGTACATCCGTATAGAAAAGTGTATTGCACAAATCAATATGTGATACAACGTTTTCTATGGCATTATTATATCAGTTTTCCTAATTCATGTCAATTATTTAAACTTCAGTTCTTCTGTTTTTTTGTAATTCTTGTCTAATACCATTATTTTTTTACTGTCCAAAAGGTAAAGATACTCGTCAATCAAAATCCCTCTTACAAACTGACTTTTGAAAATGCTCTCATCAAAACCAAACCTGAAAATATCAGGATAGGTACTCCCTCCGTTTTCACCGTTTTTACTAAACCGGATATTAAATAATTGCACAAATTTATTGTTTTTAAAAGAGAACAGAGTATACCCTTTCTTGTCATAGTCCTCCATGACCGGAAAGCCAATGAGTTTCCTCTCCGTATCAATGAAAAGGTCTTTATGCGAATAGGATTCGGCAAATAAAATATTACGTCTGCGCTTTAAGATGAATTTTGCCAATTCCTTTGGATGAGCCCGATTCGATACATCAAACAGCGAAAGCTTTAATCCGGTTGGAATCCCCGTATCCTCATCCGCTTCGTTTCCAAACCCCAGTACCGTCGATTCATCCACATTATGCATATATGTTGAGTATCCCGGTATTTTCAGTTTGCCGAGTAATCTGGGTTTTAAAGGGTTGGAACAATCAATCGTAAACAGTGGGTCGGTCAGTTTAAAGGTAACCAAATATGCCCTCTCTTTATCATACCGGACGGATTTCACTTCTTCATTTTTGGCAATATTCTCAATACTCCCGACCTGCTTTAGGTGCTCATCAAGAATATACAGGTTATTCCTCAGCCTTGCAGTAAAAGATGTGGTAACCACACGAAAATAATCCCGATACTCATCCATTGAAAACTGGTCCCGAATCATCCCTTTTACACTGCCCTTGGCTTTTTCACGGATCATACCGTCATGAAGCGATAATGAAACAATTCGGGTTTTTTTGGGCTTGGCAAAAGTAATATAGAAATTCTTCATCGAAACATAATATTTATCGGAAAAACCGGTATATGACTGAATGGACTTCATCGACTCCCTTTCATGGATATCATGCCCTGATATCAAAAGATAGTTCATGGATGTCTGCGAGCGATTCACATGAATCTGACCGGCGTCGATTAATACCTTTTCCCTGTTGTTTTGAATATAATAGGGAATATACTTTTCATACTCCTTCGGATTTTTGGGAAGGGCAAGGATTCCTTTTTCAGAAACCAAATACAAGTGCTCACCTATCATGCGTGAGGTTCTATAACTCCCGTCTTGTGTATATTCCGAAAACAACTCCGTGGTTTCCGGTTCCGATACATCATAAATATCAATGATGACAGACTCCTCCTGCATGGGATTTTCCGGACTGTATGATCTCAATGAATCCTCCGGTACAGGCGCCGTATGGTTTTTCTTTTGCGATAAAAGCACCAGCCGGTCATTTTCCAGATACATCTCGATTACCTCTTCTTTTACGGACAGCTTATGCACCTGTGTACAGGTTCCGCCTTCCGCCTTGATGATGTAAACTGCCTGCTTCTCTTTTGACAAACGATAAATATATTCCCCATCCGTTTTGACAATATCGGACTCATGAACACCCTCCACCTGTTCGTTGGTTTTGGAAAAATCACCTTCCTCCGCATTGATGTTCTCCGCTGATTCCTGCTGTCTTAATTCCGGCGCCGCATTCTCTTCCGGCAATGCCGCTTTCGGTACCGCATTTTCTGCGGATGCCCCGTCCTCTGCTATCCCTGCATCCCCTCTCATGATCACCTTTTCATCTAATACGTCATCTGATACGCGATATCTTTCCTGTTCCCTCTGAATCTCCTGAAAGCTTTTATACACAGCCTCATACGGATTCGCATTTCTTTTATTGTCCGCTAATTTCATCGAAGTTGAAATCCCGGCAAACAACAGCACCACTGCCGATACACTGACTGCCACCGCCACATATTTATTCCGCGTCCTTTTCTCCCTTACCACATCTTTCTGTTCCTTTATCTTTTTATATAAATCGCTAACTGTCTTCTCACCCGGCTCCATTTGCCGGCGCATTTTATTAAAAATATTTTTATTCATCAAAATAATCCCCTTTCAATTGCGCACGGAGCAAGCTCCGCCCTCTCTTTAGCTGCACCTTTACCGTACCCTCCTTTACCTTCAAAGAGGAAGATATTTCTTTTACCGACATCTCTTCAAAATAAAATAAATGAATAGCAATACGGTACTTGTCAGGGAGTTTACTCATTGCATTGAATACCAGATTTTCTTCTTCCAGATGAAACACAAAGTCCACCGGAAGATTTTCATCAAGCGGTACAATTTTTTTCCGCCATGTACTGCTTATCACCCTTTTTACACAATAGACAGCCGTTCGGATCAGCCATGCCTTTCTGTGTTCTTCATCGCGGTAAGCAATATTTTTTCTGTAATACGTCAAAAATACTTCCTGAAAAACATCATCGGCGTCATTTGCACTCCTTGTATAGGACAGGGCAATTCCAAAGACCATTTGTTTGTACTGTTCAATGACTGTTTCTATGCTTTCGTTCACGTGAATTGACTGCATATTGAATACCTCCATATATATAACTCCGAGTTTGAGCCGGAAAGGTTACAAAAAATATGCCGCTCCATGAAAACGGAACGGCTTTAACCAACACTGTCTTATAAATTTTTAACCTTGAAATCCCTTTCTGCCGCCCTTTTCTGATCCTTTTTTGCAATATCCTGCCTCTTGTCATATAATTTTTTCCCGACGGCAAGACCGATTTCCACCTTAATCAGACTTCCCTTTAAATATACGGTCAGCGGTATCAGAGTATACCCTTTTAACTTGATTTTCCCTGCAATCTTTCGGATTTCATATCGGTGCAAAAGCAGCTTCCTTACGCGAAGCGGGTCTTTATTAAAAATATTTCCCTTTTCATAAGGACTGATATGCATTCCGTATACAAAGACCTCTCCGTTATCTACACGGACAAACGCCTCCTTGATACTGCATTTCCCCATTCTGAGCGACTTCACTTCCGTTCCGCGAAGCTCAATGCCTGCCTCAAACGATTCTTCAATAAAAAAATCGTGTCTTGCTTTCTTATTGTTGGCAATCAATCTTTTTTCTGTTTTCATTATGATTCTATTTCCTCCGGCTGAAACAACGCAAAATCAATCGTACTTGCCATACGGTCGACGCGTTTTACAACAATCCTTACTTTCTCTCCTAAACGATAACTCTTTCCCGTGCGCTCTCCTGTCACAAGATAATTGGCATCGTCATATTTATAACGGTCATTTCTCATGTCTGTTAAACGTATCATGCCCTCCACTGTATTCGGCAGCTCAATATACATTCCCCAGAAAGTCATGCCGCTGATAATTCCTTCATATACTTCGTCGATATACTGTTCCATGTATTCCGCTTTTTTCATCTTGGCAACTTCCCGTTCCGCCTCGTCGGCACGGCGTTCCAAACGGCTTGTCTGAACTGCAATTCCGGGCAGGATCGATTCATAATGCTCTCTTTTTTTCTTGGAAAGCCCCTTACGCAGCTGCCCTTTTATAATGCGGTGAATCTGTAAGTCGGGATAACGGCGGATCGGAGATGTAAAATGGGTATAATAATCCATCGCCAAACCGAAATGTCCTTCGTTTATTACCGAATATTTTGCCCGTTTCATAGAGCGGAGTGTCAGGCGGCTGATAAATGCTTCTTCCTCTGTTCCCTCAATGCTCTCTATTAGCTTTTGTAATTCCCTCGGATGCATTTCATCACTGCCTACTTTCAAATGGTATCCGAATCCACGCGTCAGCATAGCCAGTTCTTTCATTTTGTCCAAATCGGGTACTTCATGGGTACGGTATAAAAAAGGCACCTCCCTCCAAAAGAACTCCTCCGCAACCACACGGTTTGCCGCAAGCATGAATTCTTCAATCAGATATGTCGCCTTATTCCGGTCATATTGGACAATGTCCTCTACCTTCCCGTTTTCCCCCATAATAATCTTGCATTCGGGAAAATCAAAATCAATCGAGCCTTTCTTTTTTCTTGATTTCCGAAGGATTTCCGCCAGCTCTTCCANNGCTTCCATCTGTACAAACATCGGGGCATCCTCCTTATAACGTTTGCAAAGCTCCGGGTTTTCACCCGTTAAGATGTCATTGACATCCGTGTAACTCATCCGTTCGTCAACATGTATCACAGTTTCCGCAATCTGATGGTTTACGGGTTCCCCCTTTCCGTTAAAATCCATAAGACAGCTAAGTGCCAAACGATCCTCTCCCGCATTTAAAGAGCAGATACCGTTTGACAGCTTATGCGGAAGCATCGGAATCACACGGTCCGCCAAATAAATACTTGTACCGCGGTTTAACGCCTCTTTGTCCAACGCCGATCTTTCCGTCACGTAAGCAGCTGCATCGGCAATGTGTACTCCTAAATGGTAAATACCGTCCTCCGACCTGGATAATGTGACGGCATCATCCAAATCCTTGGCATCTTCACCGTCTATTGTCACCGTCCGGAGCTTCCGGAGATCCATCCGTCCCGATAAATCATCTTCGGATACCCGTTCCGGAATCCCTGCCGCCTGCTTCATCACCTCTTCCGGAAATGTTTCCGAGATTCCAAGGCTCTTTATGACGGATAAAATGTCAACTCCCGGATCGTTTTTGTGTCCGAGAATTTCAATCACTTCCCCTTCCGGATGATGCATTTCATCACCGAAATCGGTTATCTTTACGACGACCTTATGACCGGTCACTGCCCCCATCGTATTTTTTTGAGGAACAAATATATCCAGATTTATTTTCCTGTCATCCGGTATGACAAACCCAAAGCTGACACTTTTTTCAAACGTACCTACCAGCAGGTTATTATTCCGCTCAATCACTTTTACGACAATGCCGTCCCGCAGCTTTCCCGTTCCTTCCTTTTTTTGCACGGAAAGCTTGACCAAGACGATATCCCCGTCAAATGCTTCCTTGCAGCAGCCGTCGGGTATGAAAATATCTTCTTCGCCTTTTAAAATAACAAAACCGAAGCCCTTGCGGGTCGATGAAAATACTCCCGTTCTGAAATTCCCTTCCGGTTTCATAACCTTTCCGGTTTCGGAAAAGATGATTTTCCCTTCCTTCTCCAGTTCAAACAGCATCCGGCTGAAGCCCTTTCTGTCCTGTTTGGGAACACAAAGCAGCTCCGCAAGCACCTTTTTTTTCATCGGACGGTATTCCTTGCTCGAAACAAATTCGTACAGCTTGTCCTTCTTTTTGTTAAACTCCTGATTCTCCATCTATAACCTCCGAATTTCTATTAGGTACCTGTCCAAAATCATGAAAATACGGTTGAGAAACACAGCACCGCCGAATAGAAATATTTTACCAGAAAAAACTCCTTCACTGTTTTGAAGGAGTTTCCGGTAATACTTCATGTACGCTAAAATGCCGGTAAAACAGGCACTATCCTATCGGTAAGATTCTTAGTCCAGCCAATTTGTACCAAGTACAACCGACAGCCCAATAAGCAAAACTGCCAAAACCCTTGTAAGCTTAATCAGTGTTCCTTCTACCGAACGCCCTTTATTTTTATCCCAATACGTGTCCACACTGCCGCTTAGCGCACCTAAACCGCCTGATTTTCCTTCTTGCATCAATACCACAACAACCATGGCGATACAAACGATTATATAAAGAATTGTTACTGATAATTTTAACATTTTGCTCTCCATTCCCGCGCACACTTTTTGCGCATCATACTAGGTAACTTGTGTACAAACACAAATAATAACTTATTTACATAACAATCTATAGTCTAACACAAGACAAGATATTTTTCAACTACTTTTTTTGTAATAATGATTTTCCCGTCATTTCTTCCGGTTTTTCCATTCCCATCATCTCAATCAGCGTCGGTGCAATGTCTGCCAGACAGCCGCCCTCCCGCAGTGCAACGCCGTCATCATAATTTACTAAAATAAACGGAACCGGGTTGGTCGTATGTGCCGTAAACGGTTCGCCGGTTTCATAATCAATCATTTGCTCGGCATTTCCATGATCCGCGCAAATAAACATCTGACCGTCCGCCCGAAGCAAAGCTTCCACCGCCTTTCCCACACATTCGTCAACCGTTTCAATTGCCTTTACCGCCGCATTTTCGATACCGGTATGACCGACCATATCGGGATTGGCAAAGTTTACGACAATCACATCGTATTTACCGGAATCTATTGCTTCCACGAGTTTATCCGCTACCTCGTAAGCACTCATCTCCGGCTGCAAATCATATGTCGCCACTTTCGGAGAATTGACCAAAATCCTGTCTTCTCCTTTATTCGGAACTTCCACGCCCGCATTAAAGAAAAAGGTAACATGGGCATATTTTTCTGTTTCCGCGGTACGCAATTGCTTTAATCCCTTTTTCGCAAGAAACTCACCAAATGTATTGTTGATTTCCTCTTTTTGAAAGGCAACCTCTTTATTCGGAATCGTCACATCATATTCGGTAAATGCCACATAAGTAAGCGGCAGCCTCCCGTCTTTTCTCTCAAATCCCTTAAAATCGTCGTCACAAAATGCACGGGTGATTTCTCTCGCACGGTCAGGACGGAAATTATAAAAGATAACCGAGTCATTCGGCTGAACTGCTGCCGCCGGTTTCCCTTTTTCCATAATAACCGTGGGACGGACAAATTCATCATGTTCCTCTTTGTCATAGGAATTTACTACTGCGGAAACAGCGTCTTCCGCCGTTTCTCCCTCCCCCGATACAAGAGCCTTATATGCGGCTTCTACCCGTTCCCACCGATTGTCCCGGTCCATCACATAATACCGTCCGATTACGGTTGCTATTTTGCCGACACCGATTTCACTCATTTTATCAATCGCCTGTTCCATATATTCTTTGCCGGAACAAGGCGGCGTATCCCTGCCGTCCAAAAAGGCATGCAGATATACTTTCTCAAGTCCGTTCTGCTTTGCCAGCTCCAGCAGCCCGTACATATGCGTATTGTGGCTGTGTACTCCGCCGTCGGACAATAAACCGAACAAATGAAGTGCCGAATTGTTTTCCTGACAGTTCCGGACCGCTTTTAACAATGCTTCATTTTCAAAAAAGCTTCCGTCCTCAATCTCTTTTGTGATTCTCGTTAGTTCCTGATATACAATCCGTCCGGCTCCAATGTTGATATGCCCGACTTCCGAATTTCCCATCTGCCCTTCGGGAAGACCAACAGCCATACCGCTCGCATTTCCTTTTACAAACGGGCATTCTGCCATTAACCGGTCCATAACTGGCGTATTTCCTTCCGCAATTGCATTGTCCCTTTTATTCTCATTCAGTCCGTATCCGTCAAGGATCATCAATACCGTAGGTCTTTTGCTCATTTCTCTCTCCGTTCCTGTACAGGTTCTGCACATACATTCCATGAATCTATTCCTAATTATTGTTCCGTAAATATCCGAATCAAACGGTATTATCATAACACTAATAAACTTGTCATGTCAATCTTCCAAATTAATTTATTCATGTCATCATTGATGTGTTACAGGTTTTGGGGGAATTTGAAAGTGTGTTTGTATTGGTGCCGTTATGTTTTGGGGAAAAAGGCTCTGAATATTGACAAAAAAAGCAAATCGGCTTATAATGTCTTATATATCAGGGTTATGTACGATAATAAAATACAGATAAAAAGGGGTTCTTTCTATGCCGCAGGATAAATCAAATACATTTACGAAAATATATGAAATCGTAAGGGATATCCCCTGCGGCAATGTGGCAACCTACGGACAGATTGCGGAACTCACCGGAAACCGTAGGTTATCGCGGGTTGTAGGGTATGCCCTGCACTCCAATCCCGACCCCGAAAACATCCCCTGTCACCGGGTCGTAAATCGTTTCGGCGAAGTGTCAAAAGCGTTTGCTTTCGGCGGAGTCAACCGTCAGGTTGAGTTACTGGAAGCGGAAGGCGTAAAATTTAAAGACGGAAAAGTAGATATGAAAACATATCAATGGAAAAAGCGTTTGCTATAATTCGACATTTATGTTAAGATAGTTTAAGTATAGTAGTCATATAAAGGCATTTGTAAGAAAGAAGGTGTGAAAATGATTCCGTAGTCTGTCTTATGAAAAACAAATACAGAAATGGGTATGTTTATTTTGTTGTCAAAAGATAGGCTATGTTTATCACACTTAAAATTTACCGTATTGTTCTTAATTTTAGATACAATTCTTTTTGTGTATATTCATTGAAAATCATTTGGCGGCAAGTGGTTTTTTTTGCGTGACGGCAAAATCAAGCAGAATACCCACAGTAATGATATGCAAAAAATACGCACAGAAACGGAGAATATTATGAAGAATATAACAAGAAGGAATTATCAAATTTTACGGGATCATATGAGAATTTACGACTTTATGACTGATATTTATGAGCGGGATTGGAGAAACGGGGTACCTGCGCCGTTTTTGGAATATGCTCTCTCATCATCTTGGATGGATAAGTCTTACACCCATCGAAACATGATATGGGAGGATAACGGTCAAATCGTTGCTTTCTGCTTTTATGAATCCCCGGTAACTGATATTTATTTTAGTTTACGGCCCGGTTACGAGGATTTAGCGGATGAGATGGCCGAATATGCCGATCAATATATGCCGTATAAGGAAGCTGCGGTGAAGTTTGTCCTTTTGGAAGGTCAGCATGCCATAATAGACGCCGCAGTCAAACTGGGATATACGAAAACGTACAGCAGCACAGATGCGGTCTTTGATTACAGCAAAACACTCAGCTATCCGCTTCCCGAAGGATTCACTTTTACGGACGCCGGTAAACTGAGTATTAAAAAAATGATAGAATGCTGTTGGAAAGGATTTGATCACGAAGCGGAAGAGGGACCATGGGACGGCGATTCGGAAAGCGGGTATCATGTGGTGCAGGCTCCCCATGCCACATTTGAACATGCACTCGCCATAGAAAATGAAAAAGGTGATTATGTTTGTTTTTGCGGTATGTGGTGGACGCCTAAAAATAAACTCGCCTATATGGAACCCCTTTGTACGATTCCCGAATACCGAAAAAGAGGTCTTGCCGCAGCCGCCTTATCCGAAATGTACCGGCGAATGAAACCGCTCGGCGCCACCCATATGACCGGCGGCAATCATCCATTTTATATACGGATTGGTTATGAGCCATGCGTTCCCTGGGTACATTTTAAACGTTGACAAAAAATACCCTGTCCGCTAAAATAAATTATAATAAACACTATATCAGAAAGGAATCCTTATGAAAATCAAAGAAGGTTTTATACTGAGAGAAGTTGCCGATTCCCAAATTGTAGTTCCGGTAGGTGCCGCTTCTGAAAATTTCAACGGGATGGTTACACTCAACCCGACCGGTGCATTTATATGGAAACAGCTTCAGGCAGATACCGATGAAGAAACTATCATAAATGCGCTTCTTGAAGCTTATGATATAGGAAAAGAACAGGCAAAAAATGATGTGCGGTTATTTCTTGCCAAAATGAAGGATAATAACTTATTAGACCTATAAACGGATACCCTGTTACGGGAGGTAACTATGTCAGCAACTGAATTTACGGTTCCTTTTCACCGGATTTCCGAAACACTTGAGAAACAAGGAATGATTGTAAGCGTACCGGTCGGGACAAGCATGTGGCCGATGCTCCGGAACCGGAAGGACCATATTGTTATCCGCAAAGCAACCGCTCCGTTAAAACGGTATGATGTTCCTTTGTATCAACGGACAAACGGTAAATTGGTGCTTCACCGGATACTGGATATCACACCCGAAGGCTACGTACTCTGCGGCGATAATCAGTTCCAAAAGGAGTATGGTGTTAAGCAGGAACAGATTCTGGGCGTACTGACTGCTTTTTATCGGGGTGACAAAATGATTGACTGTGTTTCCGATAAAAAATATCTGAGGTACGTAAAGGTTTGGTGTCTTTCGGTCAAATTGCGGATTCCGGTATTTNNATCATGCGAAAGTGTATCGGACGTTTGAAAAGAGGTTGGAAGCAATGAAATACGAATTGATAACCGGGAACTATTTAATTGAGCTGCTCCGTGCTGCTCTGTATAAAGAAATTCCTGCAAATCCTCCGGAAAACTGCTCTTGGGTTTCTGTTTATGAGCTTGCCAAAAAACACAGCGTAGCAGGAATGGTTTGCTACGCTGTGTTACGTTTGCCTCAAAACCTCCTCCCCGCNNGGAGGTTTTGAAAAAATGGGTTCAAACAATGCAGTTTTCCATCGCAAGAGAATCCATACAGCATATCGAAGGCACTGCTTTTTTCAACCTGCTGGAAACGAACAAAATCCCCTTTTTGCCGCTGAAAGGCTGGCATATAAAACATCTGTATCCGCAGCCGGATATGAGGACAATGTGTGATATTGATATTCTGATCCATAAAAAAGACAGAGAGGCTTCCGCAGAATTACTGCGGCAATGCGGTTTTGAAATCAGTGAGAAAACAATATCAAATCATGTTTGTTTTCTAAAAAAACCTCATACCTCATTGGAATTACATGATTCGCTGTTTATGAAGAATCATTCGTTTTATGAATATTTTCGGGATTATCTAAGCAAATGTCACTCTGCCGAAGGAAAAAAGTACGAACAGGCGGCAAAAACAGAAGATTTCTTTTTGTTTATGATTGCCCATATTGCAAAGCACTATGAGCATGGCGGCACCGGCATCCGTTCGCTGATAGACCTCTGTCTTTTTATACAAGAATATGAAGATAAAATGGATATGAAATATATAGAGTCCGGCTTAACCGAACTCGGACTGCTGAAGTTCACCGACCGGATAAAACAATTATCCCTTTGCTGGTTTTCTCCCAAGCCGGACAACCTTACAACCGAACTGACCACGATGGGCAATTATATTCTTTCCTCCGGAACCTATGGTCAAAAATCCGTGGAAATTTTATTATCCCTGACAGAGAAATCCTCCGGAAATAAAGTGAAATATCTGATAAAAAGATGTTTCCCCAGCTTTCATTTTATGGGTATGCAATACCCCCTCCTGGTGAAGCTGCCGTTTCTGATTCCTTTTTTCTGGATCATACGCGGTTTCCGTTCCCTTACCGTCAATCGTCATAAGCTTGCGGATGAGATGAAAACACTGAAACAAATTGAGCGTAAGGATATAAAAAATGCAAGACAAATCAAAGAACGAAGCGGACTGAAACGCTGAGCGGCACCTTTTCATAACCCTTGCAGGTTACGCTTCTGCTTCTGACCATTTCTTACATGGAAAGAAAATCGCATCAAACAAAAAACATTCCACATTATTATGCGCATAAAACCTGCGCAGGAACGGAGGACATCATGGCACTGAAATGGCTGATTCATCATTCCAAAAAGCAATTGCCCGCCCTCTTTATTCTTACCGTATCCAATGCCCTTTCCGCCTTGTGCGGAGTTGCGTTTGCTTTATTTTGCCGGGGTATCATTGATAATGCCGTCAATCATGACCGGGAAATGCTCATGGTTTATACATGGCGGATTGCCGGAGTGATACTTTTATCCGTACTGCTCCGCATCCTTTCAAACAGTCTGTCCGAACGGATCCATGTTCGTTTAGGCATTCTATACCGGAATCATATATTAAAAGAAATCACGCAAAAGAGTTATCATAAAATCAGCGAATACCATAGCGGTGAATTGATGAACCGTCTTTTTAGTGATGCCGATATTGCTTGTGACGGATTTACAACGATATTACCGGGCTTTGCGCTGATGTTCTCCAAAGTTGTTTTTGCTCTTTGCGTGCTTATTATACTGAACCGGGATTTTGCCGTTATCATATGTGTTTCCGGTGTTTTCTTCCTGAGCCTTACGGCTCTGTTCCGTAAAAAAATGAAAGTGCTTCATAAAATCGTTCAGGAACGGCTGGGCTTCGTCCGCTCTTTTATTCAGGAATCAGCATCCGGTCTTTTGATTCTGAAAGTATTCGGAACGGAAAAGAAAACACTGACGCGCGCGGGTGAGCTTCAGGAAGATTATTATAAGGCACAGATGAAACGGCGGACCATCAGTATTTTTGCCAATGCCGGTTTTGGTATTGCGTTTGATTCGGCTTATCTGCTGGCGCTGTTGACCGGTGCCAACGGTATCTTAACCAATACGATGTCGTACGGCACATTGACCGCCATATTACAACTAATCGGACAGATTCAGCAACCCTTTGCAAACCTGTCCGGATTGTTCCCCAAATACTATGCTATGGTTGCTTCTGCCGAACGGTTAATCGAAATCGAGCGGATGGAGAACGAGCCGCAGGAAGCACCTCTTCCTCTGTCCGAAATCTACCAAAACATGACCGCAGTTGAAGGAAACGGCATTACTTTCTCCTATGGCAGAAATCAGGTTCTTGAAAATACCGGCTTCCGTATTGAAAAAGGGGATTTTATTTCGATAATGGGCTTATCCGGCGGAGGAAAAAGCACGCTGTTCCTTCTTCTGATGGGTGCTTATACCCCTAAATCCGGCACATTGACACTTCATACCGGGTTCTCCGGCTATCCGATCGGGGTGGCAACCCGCAGATTATTTGCCTATGTACCGCAGGGAAATTATTTGTTTTCCGGTACCCTGAGAGAAAATATCTCCTTTCTGTCGGATTCGGCGGCAGAAGAAGCGATAATGGAAGCCGCAGAGATGGCTTGTATCCGGTCATTTATCGAAACACTTCCGGATGGTCTGGACACCTTGATCGGAGAACGCGGCTTAGGTCTTTCGGAAGGGCAAGTCCAAAGGATTGCCATCGCCAGGGCAATCCTCAGTAACGCGCCGATTCTTTTGCTGGACGAGGCAACAAGCGCACTGGACGAAAAAACAGAGCTTGCCTTATTAAAAAATATAACTTCCCTCAAAGGAAAGACATGCCTGATTGTGACGCACCGCAAGGCGGCAAACCAGTTTTGCCATAGGCATTTTTTTCTGAAAGAAGGGAAAATCATACAATCCTAAGGTGTTTAGATGACAGGAATGAGTTTTCAGACACGCCCTAGAAAAGCGGAGTTTACTCCACAGGAAATTTTAAGCGAGGAGGCGGATGGATTTGATACGGATTCAATTGGCAGGGATAAACATAGAGATTCATAACCGTTATCCCTATACCGAACAACTGTGTAAGGACTACCTGACGGAAAGCGGCAGAATGGATTTTACCGTATCCGTCACGGAAGAACAGATCAAAACCGAACAAGAACAGACAGACCGGGACTTTTCCCCCGGATATTGTGAGAGCATATGTATTTACCGCGAAATCTGCAAAAAGCTGCCCTCTTATCAGGCATTTCTCATGCACTCCGCCGTTGTGGAAACAGACGGGGCGGCATATGCCTTTACCGCAAAAAGCGGTACCGGAAAGTCCACTCATGTAAATCTATGGCTCAGAAAGTTTGGCAGCCGGGCAAGGATTATCAATGGTGACAAGCCTATTTTTCGTCTGGGAAACGACAATATTTTATCCGTATACGGAACCCCCTGGTGCGGAAAGGAAGGGCTGCATATAAATACACACGTAAGACTGCAAGCCATTGCATTTATTGAGAGGTCAAAGACAAACCATATCTCGGAAATGAATCCCGGCGAAGTCATCCGGCGTATTTTCCACCAATTACTTATGCCGAAAGACAAGGATACGATGGATGCCATGTTATGCCTGCTAGACCGGCTGATACAAACAACCCCGTGTTATCTGTTAAAATGCAATCAGGAACAGGAGGCGGCGGATATTGCTTATCGTGCCATGAAAAAAGCGGGCGGCTGAGGAA
>DBDL01000106.1:14302-19516 GCA_002293545.1 Lachnoclostridium sp. UBA933
GAAAGTGTATCTGCTTTTTACATTAAATGATAATTTCCAATCATTTTTTGAATTTTTACAATCCTTTTTTGCTTCGGATATGATATAATAAAACTGTTCTCTGTTAAATCACCGCACTGCTTCACAAGCTTTCACAAGGGGACGTATCAGAAAAACGAATCTCAATAAACGGAGGTAATGAAATGAACCGATTCATGAAAAAAAGTATTGCCTATCTTCTTGTATTGATAATGACAGCGGGTTGGATTCCTTCTGCCAATCTTCAGGCGGCCAAAAAGGCTTCCTTAAAAACTAAGAAGGTTATCTTAACTACGGGACAGAAGAAAAAAATCAGCATTAAGAAAAAAAGCAAGAAGAATTCCTATACCTTCAAGCTGAATAGGAAAGCAAAAAAAATTATTTCTGTAAATAAAAAAGGGCTGATTAAGGCAAAAAAGAAAGGGACTGCCAAAATCAAAGTAATGGAAGCATATAAAAAGAACGGTAAAAAATCCAAACGTTCTTTGGGAACAGTGAAGGTAACGGTAAAAGCTAAAAACAAGCCAAACCCGACTAAAAAACCTTCCAAGTCACCTCTTATCACCCGCCGACCCGAACAAACGCCGTCTGTTTCGGTACCGCCGACAGAATGGCCGTCACAGCCGCCGACGGTTCAGCCGGACCGGGAATTTTCCGTTTCGGAAAACGGGCAAGCGGCTAATATCTATCTGGATTCCAATGCCGCAGATTTTGAAGGGTTACATTTGATTGCAAAAGCNNGGAGATGTAAAGGCAGTGAGCAATACGACTCCTAAAATCAAAACCGATTTCAGCGAGTTGGAAAGCGATATCATTGTTGCCGGTTCGATCGGAAACAACGAACTGATCAACAAATGGACCAGAGAGGGGAAAGTATGGCCCTACGACCTTGAGAAGAAACGGGAATGCTATAAAATTATCGTATTGGAAAATCCGGAACCGGATGTAAAAAGAGCAATCGTTATTGTGGGAAGCGATAAACGGGGGACAATCTATGGAATCTTCCGTCTTTCCGAGCTGATGGGGGTTTCGCCTTGGGTTTACTGGGCAGATGTGCCGCCGGCGAAACAAGAGGAAATCACTTTCACTGCTTCCGAACTGTATTATACCTCAAAGGAACCATCCGTAAAATACCGCGGGATTTTTATCAATGATGAAAATCCGTCCCTGTCATCTTGGGCTTCGGCAGAATTCGGGGGATTCAATGAGCTTTTCTATGATAAGGTATTTGAATTGATTTTACGTAATAAAGGGAATTATATGTGGCCGGCAATGTGGAACTCCGCGATTGGAAAAGACGGCAAGTCCGCTCCCCTGGCAAGCTTGGAATTGGCCGACACCTATGGGATCATTATGGGAACCTCCCACCATGAGCCGATGATGCTCGGAGAAAAAGACTGGACGAGAAGAGGCGTCAACCCCAGATACGGCTCTGACTGGGATTTCACCAAAAACAGTACCGGATTGATTAATTTCTGGGATGACGGAGCAAAACAAAGAGGCGGATTTGAAAACGTCATAACACTCGGAATGCGCGGTATGAACGATTCACCAATGCTTCCGGCGGGTGCGACGAAAAAAGATAACATTGACTTGTTAAAAAACATTATTACCGCCCAAAAAGATGTTTTGAAAAAAAACGGTTTGGAAAAAGCACCGCAGGTTTTAACACTGTACAAGGAAGTGGAACCTTTCTGGTACGGTGATAATACGGTCGAGGGATTGAATAAATGGAATAAATTAGATGATACCATTGCCATGCTGACGGAAGACAATTTCGGCAATCTCCGTACTTTACCGACCGAAGAGGCAAGAAACCGGAAAGGCGGCTGGGGTATGTATTATCATTTCGATTACCACGGCGGTCCGACTTCCTATGAATGGATCAATACCACCCCATTGGAAAAGACTTGGGAACAAATGTCCATGGCTTATGAATACGGTGTAAAGGATATCTGGATTGTCAACGTAGGGGATATCAAACCGATGGAAGTCGGCATCTCTTATTTCTTGGATATGGCTTATGATTTTGATAAATGGGGAACCGATGGTCTGAACAAAACAGATGATTATTTGAAACAATGGGTAACGAACCAATTCGGAGAGGGTGTGGACGAAAAGGGAGTGGATGACCTTTCCTCTCTGATCCATGATTATCTGCAAATGAACGGCAACCGTAAACCCGAAACCTTAAAGGCGGATACTTACCATACTGTCAATGAAAATGAAGCGCAGAACATACTGGATAAGGCCAATAAAATGATCGGGCTTGCCGATGAATATACGGAAAAAATGCCGGAAAAACTTCAGGCTTCATATTTCCAGCTTATCTATTATCCTGTCGTTGCTACCGCAACCGTCAATAAGCTTTGGGTATACAAAGGACTGAACAACTTATATTACCGGCAAAAAAGGACATCCGCAAACATTTATGCCCGATTGCTCACCCAGACTATCACAGCGGAAAAAAATTTACAGACCACCTATAATATGAGGATGCCCGGTCCGGATAAAACGCGGTGGAATGGTATGATGAGTTCCCCTCATGTCGGATATATTACATGGAATTCGGACAATGCCGCATACCCGCCTGCCCGCTACCTTACTCCAAAGGAAGGTGCCGATATGCTGGTAGCCCCGAAAGGAACCGATGCCGTATATGAGGATGGTTCTTGTAATCTTCCCGACTTTAACAGTGTCCTTCAGGAGCACCATTATATTGACGTTGCCAATGCCGGAGATACCGTCTTCGATTATACTGCCGAAGCTTCCGACGATTGGATTCTCCTGACAAAGGAAAGCGGCACCGTCAATGCACAGGATACGATCGGCGTATCCATTGATTGGAATAAAATCACTGAAAATCAAACCGGAACCGTGACCATCAAAGGAACAGATAAAACGGTGGCGGTAACGATCAACGCCGTTTATACCGACACAACACAGATAACCGATGAAATGACCTTTGTGGAAACAAACAATGTCGTATCAATAGAAGCAAACCATTTCAGCAAATCTGTAAAGGGAGCGGACGGGTCGGAATGGAAAGTAATTGATCATTACGGAAGAACAAATTCATCTGTCAAAACATTCCCTTCGACAAGAAAATCCGGTGATATAAAGCAGTCACCCTATCTCGAATATAAAGTGTTTGTCGGCAAAGCAGGGGAATATACCCTGCAAACATACACGGCTCCGACAAACTTTGTGGAGTGGAACCGTCCCAGCTTACGGTACGGCGTCGGTGTCGGCGACGAAACTCCCGCAGAATTTGACACCTTGGATGCCGCCAGCTTTATGCCCGGAGAATACAGCGGCTCATGGCAATATGATGTGACAAATAATGCACGGAAGAAAACTTCAAAGGTTACATTAAAAGAGGGCATAAACACCATCCGGATTTATTCCGTTGACGCACCGCTGGTATTGCAAAAGCTCGTACTATATCATAACAGCATCACTTTGCCGGATTCCTATCTGGGTCCTCAGGAAAGCTATTATAAAGGAAAAACGATTGCATCCGAACTTGTTGTGGATATTCAGGACGACCGGATCGTTCCCAATCCAAACAATTATGTCTACACGGACGAAATCACTTTGAATCTAAAAGACTGTAAAACAGCCGGCTACAATAACAGGGCACCGGCATCTGTGTTTGATGAAAACGGAACCGGAACATTTACATTTACAACAAACGGACAAAAATTATTTATCAAAGTTCCGACGGAGCGAATGGAAGATATTCAGGAGGCAAAAAGTATCAGCATCCATATACAAGGAAGTTCCTCCTCACCGAATGCATTGTTCCGCTGCTGTCTGGCATTGGCATCCGGACAGGACAATTGGAACGGCACGGTCATTTCAAACAACAGCGGCGGAAATACCGGCGTCAGCGGCTCCGATTTCTTTCATAAGGATTTGACGCTAACGATTTCCGATTCCGGGAAAACCGCTCTCCAAAGACTGGGACATCTTATGATTCAGATGAACTCAGCGGGGACAACAGAGGTTGAGATATCCTCCATTACGATTACGATGAATCACTGAGTTTAAAAGATACAGTTAATAGTGAGTAAAACAGTGAGTACCCGCGGGAATTTTGTTTCCGCGGGTACTCACTGTTTTCTATGGGAAAGCCCTATGGACTTTCGTTTATTTTTTGCGGGGTAACGAAAAAAGGATGGGGTTGTTACCGGGGAGATTACTGTCCCGAACGGCAATTCATAGCTTTTTATCTGTCATGAAGGTTCTGTTTCCGACAACTCATCCAGTGTTTTTTGATAAGCCCCTAGAAAATCATTAATAAAAATATTGATTTCCTCCATCTTCATATCATTAAGAATTTGTTTCGTTGATTGACACGCCGTAACAAACTCATGATTGCCTGCCTTTTCTTCCTCCATACATTTAATCAATGCCGATAATTTATCTGCCGCTTTGACAAGCCTCCAAAGCTCTCTCTCCTCCTCCGACGGAAGAATCAATCCTTTATAATACTTTCTCATATAATCCGGAAGCATTTCAAGCAAGGATTTTGACGCCGCGATTTCTACTTTTTTATATGCCTGCCGGATATCTTCGTCATAATATTTCACCGGTGTCGGCATATCTCCGGTGATAATTTCCGCCGCATCGTGATATAATCCAATCAGCGCCGCTTTCTCCGGAACATATGATTTTCCGCACTTCTCATTTCCGATAATCGCCAAAGCATGTGCAAGCATTGCGACTTCCAGCGAATGCTCACTGATATTTTCCGGATTGGCATTGCGCATCAGCGCCCAGCGGTCAATATATTTTAAACGTGCCATCATGGCAAAAAACGAATAGCTCATTGATAACTCCTTTTATTTGTTCAAACTGTTTGCTTTGAATGTGTGTTTCTCACTAGGGTGTGTCTGAAAACTCATTCCTGTCATCTGAACACCCTAANNAAACTTTCACGGATACCTTGTTTCCGCTGCCGGCTGCTTTTAACAGCGGTGCCACATACTGTCCGGTGTATGATTTTTTTATCTTTGCCACTTGCTCCGGTGTTCCTTTGGCAATGACTGTTCCCCCTTTATCTCCGCCTTCCGGTCCCATATCAATAATATAATCGGCGGTCTTGATTACGTCCAGATTGTGCTCAATCACTACAACGGTATTGCCGCCCTCGGTCAGCCTCGCTAAAATATCAATCAATTTGTGAACATC
>DBDL01000207.1 GCA_002293545.1 Lachnoclostridium sp. UBA933
TGCTTCATTTTGCGCTTCCTTCATCGGATTGCCGAACATCGGAAGGATTAATCAAGAAGCTGAAAAATCATATTATTGACTATAGCAAAGAAACAAGTTGGTTCCACAGAAAACAATTGTATCAATTTTTGAAGAAATATCAGGAAGAGGCGGTTTCTCGTGCCAAGATATTGGACAACCCATCTGCTACAGATATGGATAAGGCACTAAAAACTACTGTTCATACTTTGACAGAACAGATTCTTTCATTTACCGCTTAGACTTTGGTTATTGGAGATGGCGGGAATCAACCCCGCTTTTTCCAATTTTGACGTTTGTAATTCATTATCTGGCAATGAATTACAAAACAGCCAATTTCAAGGTCTAAATAAGGTCTACTCCTTATTTTGCATACCAAATTGAACCTGACCCTAACAGGGTGTATCCACTGTAGCGGGAAAGT
Source organism: Lachnoclostridium sp. UBA933 (assembly GCA_002293545.1). Taxonomy (GTDB): domain Bacteria; phylum Bacillota; class Clostridia; order Lachnospirales; family Lachnospiraceae; genus UBA933. The sequence continues at coordinate 443 of DBDL01000207.1, forward strand.
ATGAAAATGTCAAGGAATATGGGAAACAGGAATATGGAAAACTGAGCAAAAAACCGGAGAATCAACACGAATGAGGCGGCTTAAGCCACAGAAGCAATTTGGAGGAGGTATTGCTTTGCTAAAACAGGGGGACATCTCCCGTTTTATCTGATGCGTTTCCTAAGGCACTTTGACTTTTTCTCTTTATTGAGATACAGTTAACGTATGATTATTGAACAAACGGTAACTATTCCGGCAAATCATCGGATTTTCTTCGATTTACCTTTTGAATTACCTGTCGGCAGGGCAAGAATTACGATTACACCTGAAGTTGTAGTAGAACGTGAGAAGAAACCTGTGTTCGGTTGCGCCAAAGGCCAGTTTCGTATGACGCTAGATTTTGATGAACCACTCGATGATTTCTAGGAATATATGTAATGGGCAATTATTTGCTGGATACTCATACTGGAGTTCATGCGATCAGCCGACTACGACTATGCCCGATCCTGTTGTGAATTATACTGTGAGTTTTGACGCCAACGGCGGTACGGGGACCGGCCCTTCCGCGCAAACGGTAACTGCCGGTTCCGCCATAGCCATTCCTAATGAGAGCGGCCTTGCAAAAAGCGGTTATACTTTTGACGGCTGGAACACGAACGCCGCCGGTACCGGAACCAATTATAGCGCCGGTTCTTCCTATACGGTTAATGGCAATGTCACACTGTACGCAAAGTGGACCCAAAACCCCGCTGGTACTTTTACTGTTACATTTAACAGTAACGGCGGTACCGGGACAACTCCCTCCGCGCAGACCATAACCAAAAGTTCTGCCATTACCATTCCCAATGGGAACGGGCTTTCAAAAAGCGGGTGCACCTTTGGCGGGTGGAATACTAGGCACTGTTAGCAAAGGAGCAATTTGAGAAAAGCGAAGAGAATAAAAGACAAAAAGTTGCGGTCTGACTTCTCGTACCGTAACGCAAGACGCCGGTTTTCTTTCAGTTTGCCAAATATCCGCTCGATAAAACTACGCTTCTTATACTGCTCTGTATCATAAGCGATTGGCTTTTTCCGGTTCTTCCGTCCGGGTATCACCGGAATATTGTTATTTGCCCTCAGCATCCGCCGGAAATGGTCGCTGTCATACCCCCGGTCAGCGGAAACAAAACATCCTATCACATCTTCCACTAATTCAGGTGCGGCTTCTATGTCGTTTACATTTCCTCCGGTCAAAAATCCTTCCACCACCTGCCCGTCGCTGGTTATCGCCAGATGAAACTTCACGCTTATCCCCGCGCGGGATATTCCTTTGGTTTGTTACCCCCTTTTTGTCCGCCTCCCTGACGGTGGACTTTGGGGATATGTTTATTCTTGGCAACAGACTGCTATTCTGTTGCCTTTTTTTGGGATTTTCAGTCCCAAGAAACTACGATTCTACATATAGGATATATCCCGGAGATTGAATTGTCAAGCAATATCCAGAATAAATGTCGAAATTCTCTATATTTTTGCTGTTTTTTTGTAATTATGCTTATGATTTCTGTACTGATTCCGATAATTAGGTTATACTGGAGATGCTATGATACAGGAATTTACTATTGGGAACACTTTCTCAATTAAAGACGCACAGACAATCAGCTTTGAAGCGTCGGACACACATTTGGACGACATGCATTATTGTTCCGTCCCTATAGGGAAAAAACTGCTCAAATTGGCCGCGATATACGGCCCCAATGCTTCGGGGAAAACCAATATCATAAGGGCTTTGAATTTTTATCTTCGTTTTATTTGTTATTCTTTTACCACTCTTGAGCCAAATGAGTATACAGGTTTTATCCCCTTCATGTTTGATGATTCTGCGAATAAAATGCCCGGAAGATTTGACCTGAAATTTTTTCTGGAAGATATAAAATATGAATATGCGATCTCTCTTGATATGTACCATGTTCATACTGAAACACTTTTTTACAGCCCCAAGGGACAGCGGAAACTGCTATACGAACGGAAATGTACAGAAATTGACAGAGACACGGGAAAGCCCCATTACGACTGGAAATGGGGAGATACACTTGCCGGAGACAAGAAGAAAATTGCAGAAGCGACCCGGGGGAATACTACATTTCTGAATACCGCAGCGCAATTTGCTCATCCAGAATTAAGCAGGGTTCTTATATGGCTGACTTCTTTATATTTGTCTCCAATCTATCCATCGTCTCAAGGGTTAACTCAATATACTGTTCGCTATCTTGAAAGAAACGAGAAAATGAAACATAACATTATTGATTTTCTTGCTCATTCTGATTTTGGACATATTAATGATATTATTGTTAAGGAAGAAGCTATCCCCGATTATGTTGTAAGCAGATTATCAACAAAAATACAGGAGGACGTGCAGAATCATAAAGGAAGATATATCGCTAAAAACATACTGTTTTCCCATTCCTATGGCAAGGATTATGAATTGTCTCTTAGGCAGGAATCACGAGGAACCCAGCGTTTCTTTGAACTTGCAGGACCATTGTTTGAACTCCTGGAATCACCAAAACTGCTCTGTATAGATGAGCTGGAATCTTCCCTGCATCAGGAACTTACCAAATTCTTCCTGAAAACATTTCTGGAAAAAAGCGCCTGTTCTCAGATGCTGGTTACCACCCACAACCTTGACCTCCTCGATTCTGAATTGCTTACTGATGATGGTATCTGGTTTTCGGAAAAGGCCGAAGACGGAGGCAGTCAATACAGTAGTCTTGTGGAATACAAAGGAATGCGAAAAGAGGCTTCCCGTAAAAAACTCTATAAAGCTGGAAAGTTCGGCGCAATCCCGCTGATTTCTGATTTTTCCGGAGAATAACCATGGCAAGGAGAATACAAACCAGAGAACCCAATACGACTATCCTGCTCATTGTTGAAGGAGAAACAGAACAAATATATTTTTCACAGATGAAGT
>DBDL01000122.1 GCA_002293545.1 Lachnoclostridium sp. UBA933
CTTCTGCATCTCCCATCTGCGCACACGCTTGCAAAGCGGCTTCTTTTTCACTCAAACCGTTTTTTTGGTATGCGTCAACCGCTTCGGCAAAATGCCCCGAAAGCTCCGAGCGTACACATTGCTGGCGTTTTTCTGACCGGATACCGCCGCACGCCGTATTCAGATAATCGGATACGGATTTATGCATGTGAACCACCTCCCAGTATGAGTTCCATCGCTTCGGAAAATATTTTCCATTGATTTCGTTTTTTTTCAAGTTCTTTTGTGCCGGTATCTGTGATATGATAATATTTTCGTTTTCGTACCAACTCTGTGTCTTCCCAATAAGAAAATATATAACCGTGCTTTTCCAATGTGTGAAGTACCGGGTACAGAGTCCCTTCCTTAAATGAAAAAACATTGTTGGAACGCCGGGTTAATTCTTTTATTATTTCATAACCGTACATATCTTTATTCCACAGCAATTCCAATACCATAATGGAAATGCTCCCCTTTACCAATTCGCGGTCAATCATGGCCATATACCTCGTTTTTCTATACATAGAATTACTATGTATTGTTAATAAAATCATATCACACAAATTCTGGTGTGTCAACCCGGTAAATAGATCTAAAGATATTTTGGACATGTTTTTAAAGAGATAACGGAACCTGTCGAAAGGTTTTATAAAAACCCTCCCTTCCTTTGACAAAATTTTTACTTCTGCTCTACTATACTAATATTTCAATGTGATTTCATTAGGACAGCAGCGTACGGCATACAGTGCGGTTGTATGCTGCGCCGCAACAGCAGAATGGGAGGATTTACAGAATGCGTCACGGAGCCGTCAGCAACAAAAGATATATTGTTTTAGGGATTATTGGTTTTCTTTTAGGGAGAGTGTTTCTCTATTCCATCAATCCCTTTGCCGTTGCTTATTTTGCCGTTACCTGTGCGGAGAAAAAAGGGAAGGCGTTTGTAATGGCTTGTCTTTTGGCGGGGACGGCGACGGCTGCGGAAGGGATGACTCTTTTTAAATATTTATTATTGTTTGTTGTTTTGCTTTTTATAGATTATATTGCGGGAAAGGCAAAGCAGAGGTCGACGAGTGACAGTTCGGGGGGCTTTTTGGCTTCTCCTATGATGATGGCTGTTTGTGCCGGCGGAGTCAGTCTTGTACTGGGTATTACCGGAAGTATGCTTGCTTACAATACGATGGAGCTTCTGGCTATGAGTATTCTGGAAAGTGTTTCGGTTATTGCGCTGGTCAATATTTTTAAGTGGGGGATCCGCTTTATCTGCTATGAAAGTATCGACAAGATATTGGGGAATGAAGAGCTGATCAGTTTATTGTTTATTATTATGCTGGCGCTGGCGGGACTGCCGCGTTATTTTGACGGATTCTTTTCTGTCGCGGAAACGGTATCTTATTTTGTTGTATTGTATGTCGGATTTCGGTACGGAGCGTCTGCGGGAGCGATTGCGGGAGCTTTCGGAGGAGTTTTAGGTGCAATTTTAGGGGATGGGATGGTTGTGATTGGTTTGTATTGTCTGCTTGGAATCGGTGTCGGATTATTCCGACAGGGCGGAAAAATCATTACATCAGCAGCATACTTTGTTATGGGGGTTGTGCTGGCATATGTATTCCAGGAAGAAATTAGNNTGTGTGGAATTGCGGGGAATTGTATCGGCAGTCATTGTCTTTCTTGCGCTGCCAAAGTCGTCCTTAAATTTTGTGGAGATAGATTTTGACCGGGAAGATGAAAATCCGTTTGCCAAAGAGGATATACAGTCCTTGGCTAATTATAAAATTGAAAATTTTTCAAATGCATTCCGGCGTTTGTCGAAGAGTATTTCCGTGTTTCGCGAAAAAGAAGAACAGGTAACGCTGACGCAGATGCAGTCCATGTTCGATGATTTGTCCGAACGTATCTGTAAGAATTGTGTGAATTGCAGTTATTGCTGGGACAAGCATTATGAAGAAACCTATCATTCAATCCGGAGCATTTTGCAAATGGCAAGCGAGCAGGGTGTCGTTGATATTGCGGATGCCGAAGGGAGATTTGAGAGAAGATGTATTCGCTTGGAGGATTATGTAGATCGTCTGAATGAAAATATGCAGACGGTTAAAAATGACTTGAGTATGAAAAATAAAATGGCAGAGGGGCGTGAGGTATTTGGAAGTCAAATGCAGGAAGTGGCAAGCATACTTGGGGATTTTTCCAAAGAGCTTTCCCATGTGGAGGGGCGCAGCAAAGAGGAAAAGAGGATGCTGGTGCTTGCCCTGAAGCAATTGGGACTTCAAGTGAAGAAGATATCAATACTGGAAAGGCGCGGCGAACGTCTGGAGGTACAGTTTTTAGGCAGAGTGAAAGGGAGAAATTGTATCACTAAGCGGGATGTGGCAGCCGTATTATATAAAGTATTGGGGAGAAGATTCCAAGGGGTAGGGGAAACAAAAAATGTGATTGGCAGAGAATATGAAACGATTCTGTTTTCACAGGACACGAATTTTAAGACGCTTACAGGGATGGCAAAGGTCGCAAAGTCAGGGGAACGCATTTCGGGAGATAATTTTTCTTTTTTGGAGCTGGGTACCGGCGAGCTGCTTATGGTATTATCGGATGGAATGGGGAGTGGGGAAAGCGCTTTTGCCGACAGTGCCAATCTGATTGAGGTACTGGAGGATTTGCTTGAGGTAGGGTTTCAGAAGGATTCGGCAATACGAATGTTAAATTCGTTTTTTGTATTATCGTTTGAGGGAAAAAGTTTTACCACGCTGGATATTACATCAATAAATCTGTATACGGGAGAATGCGAGTTTTTAAAAAACGGTGCGGCGGCAACCTTTATAAAAAAAGACGGCAGGGTGGAAACGATTTTTTCAAATGCACTTCCGGTAGGGATTGACTTGCAGGCGAAATCGACAATACAGAATACAAAGCTGGAGGACGCCGATATGGTTATCATGGTTACGGACGGTGTTCTGGATGCTTTTCCAGGTGATGATAAGGAGTTTTATATCGAAAATATTTTGGAGAATATGCAGACAAATAATCCTAGTGAGGCTGCCAATAAAATTTTGATTCAGGCACTGGAGAGGAGTGCAGGGCAGGCAACCGATGATATGAGCGTACTGGCGGCGGGAATCTGGAAGAAGACATACAAAAAAACACGATAGCCGGAAAGGCGGGAACGGTACAGCCGGAAATTTGGAAGAAGGTTTACAAAAAAATGTTATAATGATAAAATGGTATGAAATACAGCGGCGGGTATAAAAATAAAGTGATGGTCAATCAANNTCAAGGGGATACGATGAAAGAAAAAGTGATTTGCTACAATCATGAAAAAGATTTATTCCGGAAAGGTGACAAAATCATAGTCGGGGTTTCCGGCGGCAAAGACTCGGTTTGTTTGCTGCATGTGTTAAATGAACTCAGGGAAGAGTATTCTTTGAGTCTTTTTGTTGTGCATATACATCACGGGATTCGCGGGGATGAGGCGGATGAGGATGCGGAGTTTGTAAAAAAAGCGACGGAAGCCATGAATCTGTCTTGCCGTATTGAATATGCCGATGTACTGAAAATCGCAGAGGAGAACCATATTTCCGAAGAAGAAGCGGGGAGGAATGAACGGTACCGCATTATGAACAGAATATGTGACGAAAATGCTTTTGACAGGATTGCGGTGGCACATCATCAGGAGGATGTAGCAGAAACCGCATTGTTTCATCTACTTCGGGGAACCGGGACAAAAGGGCTGGCAGGTATTCCGCCGAAAAGGGAGCGGATCATCCGTCCGATCTTGTTTGCCGGAAGTGAAGAAATCATAAAATATATCCGGGACAATCGGCTGGAATACCGTACCGACCGGACAAACGGAGAGGAAACCTATACAAGAAATATTCTCCGCTTATCTGTTTTTCCGTTGCTGGAGGAAAGAATCAATGCAAAAGCAAAAGAACATGTGGCAGAGGCGGCAGAACGAATCGCGCTGCAAAATGAATATATTGAAAAAGTAGCAAATAATGCTTATCTAAGTGTGGTCAGGACAGATGAGGGTGAATATAGTTATGATACGGGGATTTTTTGTGAGTTGGAAAAAGTGATTCAGACAGAAATCATAAGAAGGATTTTGAAAAATCTGATTCCTCACGGAAAGAATCCGGGTCAGTACCATTACCATATGTTAGAGCATCTGACGGAGAAAGAAGTGGGAAAGACGGTACAGCTTCCGGCGGGAGTTGTTGCCAGACGCACCTATAAAGAAATCCGGTATTCGGTGCCGGACAAAGAACAAGCGGAGGAACGGCATCTGATGATAGAATGTGTGCCTTTTTGTGAGCATATAGTACAGATTGGTGAGAAAAAGAAGCTGGTTCAAATGAAAATCATTATTCCCGGCAAACCATTCCCCGAAATCCCGAAAAAGGACTATACGAAATGGATTGACTATGATAGAATAGAGAATAGTGTTTTTTTACGATATCCAATGGAAGCGGATTATTTTGTATTGGATGCGGAAGGAAGACGGAAAAAATTATCCCGTTATTTTATCGACGAAAAGATTCCGGCAGAACGGAGAAACCGTCAGGTACTCGTAACGGACGGCAGTCATGTCATTGTGATTTTATCTGAGGGACGGATGAGCGAAAGTTATAAGGTGACGGAAACAACGGAAAGGATACTGGAGATCTCAATAGTGGAAATGGGGTATTAGTATGGAAGATAACGTTCGTGTACTGATCGAACAAGAGAAGCTGGAGAAAAAAATTCATGGGTTAGCGGCACAGATTAGCAACGATTATCAAGGAAGAAAACTGCATTTAATTTGTATTTTGAAAGGAAGTGTATTTTTTACCTGCGAATTGGCAAAATATATAACAATTCCTGTTACGATTGATTTTATGGAAGTATCCAGTTACGGGGATGGAGCGACAAGTAACGGATTTATAAAAGTACGAAAGGATACCGATGAATCGATAGAGGGGAAAGATGTTCTGCTTGTTGAGGACATTGTCGATACCGGATACACATTGTCATTTTTACTGGATTTGATGAAAGAAAGAAAGCCGTCCAGTTTGAAAATTTGTACTTTGCTTGATAAACCGGAACGCCGGGAAACGGAAGTAGAGGTGGATTATAAGGGGTTTGAGATTCCGGATGAATTTGTTGTGGGATATGGACTTGACTATTCGCAGAAATATAGAAACCTTCCCTATATTGGGGTCATTGACATTAAGGAGGATTAAGTTTTGAAAACGTTTAAAGGATACGGTTTTTTGTTTCTCATGCTTGCTATTATACTGATTGCATATTATATCAATAATCAACTGGTAGATAAATCAAGAGAAACATATAATTTTGAGCAATTTAAGGATGATTTTAAAACAGGAAAAGTTACCAAGGTAAGAATCAGACAGAATGCGGAAATACCAACGGGGTTGGTAGAAGTTACAATGAAAGAAAAAAACAGTGCAAGAAGTTTCTATATTGATGATGTGAAAAAGATAACAGATTATTTTAAAGAAGAAGGGTATCAAGATTATAATCTTGATGATGTGGCAAGAACTCCTTTGATTCTTACACTTTTACCATATATATTCGGCGTCTTGATTATTATTTTATTCTTTTCAATGATGAGTGCAAATACGAGCGGCGGTGGCGGCGGCGGAAAGATGATGAATTTTGGAAAGAGCCGTGCCCGCATGACAGAGGCAGACGAAAAAGAAAAGACATTCAAAGACGTAGCCGGTTTACATGAAGAAAAAGAACAGCTTGAAGAAATCGTAGATTTTTTATCCACACCCAGCAAGTATATCAAACTGGGGGCAAGGATTCCGAAAGGAATTTTGATGGAAGGACCGCCGGGAACAGGTAAAACCCTTTTGGCAAAAGCAGTGGCGGGAGAAGCCGGCGTTCCGTTTTTCAGCATATCCGGTTCGGATTTTGTTGAAATGTTTGTCGGTGTCGGGGCGTCCCGTGTACGTGATTTATTTGCAGACGCAAAGAAAAACGCACCCTGTATCATTTTTATTGACGAGATTGACGCTGTGGCAAGACGGCGCGGCAGCGGACTGGGCGGCGGACATGATGAAAGAGAACAGACACTGAATCAAATGCTGGTTGAAATGGACGGATTCGGCGCCAACGAAGGCATTATTGTAATTGCGGCAACAAACCGTGTCGACATTTTGGATCCTGCCATTTTGCGCCCCGGACGTTTTGACCGGAAAATAGTAGTCGGGCGTCCCGACGTTAGAGGGCGTGAAGAAATACTGAAAGTTCATTCTGTAAAGAAACCGCTTGGGGATGATGTGGATTTGAAGCAAATTGCAAGAACCACAGCAGGCTTTACGGGCGCGGACTTGGAAAATCTGATGAACGAAGCCGCCATTGTTGCGGCGAAAGATAACCGTGCTTATATCGTGGACGAAGACATCAAAAAATCATTTATCAAAGTGGGAATCGGTGCGGAAAAGAAAAGCAAGGTTATCACGGAAAAAGATAAAAAGATTACGGCATACCATGAGGCAGGACATGCGATTTTATTTCATATACTTTCGGAGATCGGACCGGTTTATACCGTGTCAATCATACCGACGGGAATGGGTGCGCTTGGCTATACCATGCCGCTTCCGGAAAAAGACGATGTACACATGACAAAAGGCAGAATGATTCAGGATATTATGGCAACATTGGGCGGCCGTATCGCAGAAAGTATTGTATTCGACTATTTACTTATTTACTTACTTAGTTACTTACTTAATTACTTACTTATTTGCTTACTTAATTACTTACTTATTTACTTACTTACTTACTGACTTATTTACTTACTTACTGACTTATTTACTTACTTACTTAATTACTTACTTACTTACTTACATACATAATTACTTACTTAATTACTTACTTACTTACATACTTACTTA
>DBDL01000060.1:0-16670 GCA_002293545.1 Lachnoclostridium sp. UBA933
ATTCCTGCGCATGTTTTGCGCATAAGAGTGTGAAATGTTTTGTTTCACACTTCATCTTTCATTTTTAAAACAGCTCTTTTTGAGCGGGGCGAAGTCTGCCGGGCAAGCTTCAGCCGTACTTTTTATTATATGAGATTATGGGAGGAAATACAATGATTTTTCCGNNTGATCGGGGTAACGGCACCTTCAGACGGGAACCGGAAGGATATTGATTTTGCACGGTGTAAGCTTGCCGCCGAAAATATGCATGGAGCAGGCTTCTTAACGAAAATAACCCCGAATGTATATATGAGTCATCAGGGGCGGAGCAGCGGCAGGGAAGAACGTGCTTCGCAGTTGATGAGTTTAATAACGGATGATGAGGTTAAGTGGATTGTGATGGCAAAGGGAGGGGATTTCCTTATGGAAATCCTGCCGCTTCTGGACTTTGATATCATAAGGGAGCATCCGAAATGGCTGCAGGGGTTTTCCGATAATACCGGATTACTCTTTACGGTAACAACGAGTTGTGATATCGCAACCGTATACGGAAATCATTTTAATGATTTTGCCATTACCCCGAAACATGCTTCACAATATTATAATTTGGAATGTCTTTCACAAAATGGAGTGAGGCAGGAGAGTTTTGATTTTTATGAAGACCAATTTACAGAAAAAAAAGCTGCGGAGGAAAGTTACCGTAAAGATAAAAAAGTTTTATGGAAAGCTTTTCAGGGAAGTGAGGAGCTTACGGAAATGGCTGAGGTGAGCGGACGACTGCTTGGCGGTTGTTTTGATGTACTGCTGAATATTATCGGAACCAAGTATGACCGAACGGCGGAATTTTGCCGGAAATATAAAGATGACGGGATACTCTGGTATCTGGAGAGTTTTGCAATGGACGCCGAGAGTGNNAATATGACCGGGCAGCAGAGTTTTGCCGGGAATATCAAGATGATGGTATGCTATGGTATTTGGAAAGCTTTGCATTGGATGCCGAGAGTATCACCAGAGGACTTTGGCAAATGCGTGAGGCAGGGTGGTTTGAATATGCCGCCGGATTTGTTTTTGGCAGACCTTGTTTTTTTGAAAGTGCTTATGGAACCACATATGAACATGCAGTGCTGTCGATTTTGGGAGATAGGAAGAAACCGATTTTATTCGGCGTGGATATTGGGCATAAACAACCCAGCTTTACGGTAATCAATGGTGCGTTTGGAAAATTCGTATGTCATAACGGGAAAGGATCGTTTGAACAACAATAAAATCAGGAATCCATATATTTTTGTTCAAAAGTATTCAGATCAATCGGTCTTTCAAAATAATATCCTTGGATATATTTACAATTGATATCTTTTAATAAAGATATCTGGTTTTCTGTTTCCACACCCTCACAGATAATCCTCATATTCAACTTTTCTGCAAGCATCACCGTATATTCTATCACGCATCTTGTCGCATAATCCTTCTCGGCATTATCCAAAAAGGATTTATCAATTTTAATCGTATCGGCGACGATTTGTGTCAGAATGTTCAGTGAGGAATAACCGGTGCCAAAATCATCAATCGCAATAGAAATCCCCTTATTCCGAAGTTCATTGATATTTCTTGCAACATCTACGTAATCCTTTACAAAAACACTTTCCGTTACCTCGATATCAATGTATCTTGAATCAATATCGTATGTTTTGATTTTATCGTATACATCCCTGCTGAACTCCGGAATAAATAAATGCAGTCTTGAGAAATTGACAGAAATAGGAAACAACTCAGCGCCTAAATCTCTCCATTTTACTAAGAATTCCAACACCCTTTCCAGCATATAAAAATCCAGTTCAATAATATCACCGCTTTTTTCCAATACCGGAATGAACTGATTGGGATAAACAAATTGACCGTCCGGTTTTCTCCAGCGAACCAGCGCTTCCGCACCGATAATCTCCATAGTGTCAATATTAATCTGAGGTTGAAGATAAAGCAGAAATTCATGCTGCCTGATGGCGGTTTTAAAATCAGATGCGATTTTGGCTTGATATTTAATATCCTCCAGCATATATGGCTCAAAGATACGGACGCCGTGGGTTTTTTCTTTTTTTACAAGCTTTCTTGCGAGATAGGCATTATCAATGCCTGTGCTGATATCTCTTTCATCCGGACCAAAAAGGTAAATTCCGCTTGAGATGTTTAGGGTGATTTCCGGGTGCAGTTTGTTTTGTTCCATGCAGAATGCCTTATTGGCATCCTGAATTACCTGATAGGCAGCCTTTTTTGTTGTGGCAAAGGAAAGGGACATAATACAATCCGCATAATCTCTTGTGGCAATTACTCCTACTTCAAAGGAACGAATAAAATCAGCGAAAGCAATCAGTATCTTATCACCTTCTTGCTTTCCTAATGCATCGTTTACATGCTTGAAATTCGTAAAATCAGAACTGGTAATCATTAACTGCTGTTTTCCGTCATTTTCTTCCAACGCGATTGCTCCGCGCCTTTTAAATTCAGGCAGCGTAAGAAGACCTGTCAGGGGGTCATATGAAGTTAATTCTCTGGCACGTTCGTCAATCTGCAGTTTTGTCCGGTTTCCGATAGCATGGGCAGATATGACACGGGAAATCAATTGCAGCGTTTTTTGTTCTGCATCTGTCCAGTGACAATCTTTTTTAATGCTTGCAAATGTCAGAACCCCGATGATGATTTGCCCTTCATAAATGGGTAATTGGAACAGTGACGATGCATTAATATCTTCGGCCCATATTTTTAAATGACTGTCAATTGTCAAAAGATCAATGTCTTGTTTTATTAATAAGCTGTTTTTAAACAAAGTAAGCATATATTTTCTCAATAATCTTTCGGAATAATGATATGCCTGTTTTTCATTATGAAGTTCGGGAGAGCTTTTCCATTGATTTACAAGAATAAAATCATTATTATTTTCATCAAGCCAGCGTATCGAGGCATAATTAATACAAAATAATTCGCCTATATTTGACATAATATTTGAAAATGCCTCAGAAAAATTCTTTGTTTTTTCTAAGATATCAAAGACGGTTTCGGTAAGTTTTCGATACGTTATTACATTTTTCTCTGCCGTATCTTCATTAACAGATATGTTGATTAAGGTGTTATTATTACTATTCTCATTATTGTGCATCATATACCCCCCTTGTCTATATTAGAGAGAATGACAATATTATATCAAACATTTGGATATATTGCTACTGTTATTTTGCATTTCTATGAAGAATTTTGTCGTGAAAAGAAGACGAAAGTTTTTTATCCTGTACAAGAAGTGACAAATTGTGCACCTTGTCTTTTGTATAATTGATTTTGTATTACATAAGGGGGTGTGATGAAATTAAAGTTTACTTGGATATTTTCTATATTGTGAATGTTCTTATGAATTATGTTGCCTTGACCTTAATGGGAATCATCCGGAAAAAAAAGGTATTCACAAAGAAAATATTGGCAGCGGCGGCGATAGGCGGGTTTTTTAGTGTTTTAGTTGTCGTTTCAGGAATCGGAAGAATTTCATTTTTTCTGTTTCTATTATATATGATTGTCGGAGGGACATTATTACGCCTGGCATTTGGGAAAGTACCGGTTCAGGAAGCGTTATTGAATATTTTTTTGTTTTTTCTGTTATGTAATTTCATGGCTGGGATTTTGATATATACTTCAGGAATCTTTGGGGGAACCAGTATTGCTATGGGTGAGCTGTTAAGTGTCAGCATATTATTGATTTTTGGAACCTATAAAGGAATCCCGTTTTTGACAGAAAAATATCGTACATATAAGTATCAATATCCGATTCAGATTGAATATCACGGAAAAACGATAACCGGAACCGGTTATATGGACACCGGAAATAAACTGCGCAAGCCGGTAAGCGGAAATCCGGTGGCAGTGATTAATTTTCACTTTGCGTCAGAACTTTTTGACAAAGAGGAGATAAAAATGATTGATCAGTACCCTGCGGGGGAAAACGGGAAAGAAAAAATATTTTTACATTATATTCCATATCACTCGATTGGAACCGATAAAGGGTATCTGCCCGGTTTTAAAGCGGATATGATGAAAATCAACAGGGAAGGGGACTGGAAAATAGTTCCGGAACCGTGGCTGGGTATATATAAACATGAGGTTTCATCAAAAGGTGAGTATGAAATGCTTTTGCACGAAGAATTTATCAGATAGAAAGGATACTTATAATTATGTTATTACGCTTTTCGATACCAAATAAATTTCAATTCCGGGTCATCCCGTCTTGGAAGAATGTTTTATTCCATCAAGGCTCTGATATGCACTATATCGGAGGAGCCGAAGTATTGCCGGCTCCGCTTGAATCGGGGGAAGAGGCAGCCTGCATCGAATGTCTTGGAACCGATCAGGCAGACGGAGCGAGAGCCACACTGGTAGAACATAACCTGAGGCTGGTTGTTTACATAGCGAAGAAGTTTGACAACACCGGAGTCGGAGTGGAGGATTTGATTTCCATCGGAACGATTGGCCTGATTAAAGCGATTGATACTTATAAAGAGGATAAAGGTGTCCGATTGGCAACCTATGCTTCACGCTGTATTGACAATGAACTGCTTATGATGCTTCGAAGCGATAAAAAACAGGCAAAAGAAGTGTATTTGTATGAACCAATCGGCGTAGACGACGGCGAGGGAAATCATATCAGCTTATTGGATATANNCGCTTATTAAAGCCATCAATACATTTAACCCGAATAAAAATATAAAACTGGCAACCTATGCTTCCCGCTGCATTGAAAACGAAATCCTGATGTATCTCCGCCGAAACAGCAAGATCAAGATGGAGGTATCCATTGACGAGCCGTTAAATGTGGACTGGGACGGAAATGAATTGCTTTTGTCGGATATTTTAGGAACAAGTGAAGATATTATATATAAAGACATTGAAAAAGAAGTTGACCGGAAGCTGCTTCGGAAAGCGTTGGAAAAATTAAGTGACAGAGAACGTACCATAATAAAAATGAGATTTGGCTTGGATAATAAGGAAGGCGAAGAAAAAACCCAGAAGGAGGTGGCTGATTTATTAGGGATATCACAGTCCTATATATCCAGATTGGAAAAGAAAATAATGAAACGATTAAAAAAAGAAATTATTCGATTGGAGGGATGAAAAAGAACAGGAAAATAAAAGATATAAAAAAATAAGCGGGCGCAATACTGAAACGCCCGCTTATTTATGTAGATTCATTGGAGTAACGGTATGTATCATCAGCTGCTTTTTTCATGTCTGGGATTAGAACCGATCATCTCGAATGCTTTGATTAATTCCGTAACGATTGCCGCATCAAACTCAATGGTTAAAAAGTCCAGCTTGGCATATAACGCACCCTTGTCTGTAACAAAATATTTAGGCGGAAGACGATTTAAGACAAAGGCTAAAATATCGTATTTGCATTGTTCGCATTGACATCTCGCAAACTCGTCTTTCATAGAGTTGTATTTCTCCAGCACTATATTTTCCATTAAATTCTCTAATTGATAATCCATTTTATCACCTCAAAATAAAGGTTATTTTGTTACAAGTTATTTTAATACAATTAATAGAGTATGTCAACCTTTTCTAAAGGAATTTTCATAGAATAAAGAGATGGAAAGGCACGAAAGTGCTTGTCTGAACATAGAATATAAGAAATGCGGAAGATTAAGGTAGGTGGAAGTCTGTTTGCAATCATTTCCAAAACCACTTAGTGCAAAAGAAGAAAATGACTGTATTAAGCGGTTCCGTGAAGGGGACCGCGAAGCGAGAAACCGATTGATTGAATGTAATCTGCGATTGGTCGCGTATCTGGTAAAAAAATACAATGTCGGGGACCGTGACGTGGATGATTTGATTTCCATTGGAACGATTGGGCTGATAAAGGCAATTGATACGTATAAAGAGGATAAGGGCGTCCGACTGGCAACCTATGCGTCGCGCTGTATTGACAATGAGCTTCTTATGATGCTTCGGAGCGATAAGAAACAAGCAAAAGAGGTTTATCTTTATGAGCCGATCGGGGTGGACGACGGAGAGGGAAATCACATCAGTCTGCTGGACATTTTGGAAACAACGGATGAGGATGATTGTGTGATATTAAAACCAATTATTTCAGGAGGATTCAAAAGAAGGGGATTCGCTGCCGCTCTGCGAATCCCCTTCTTTTAAATTGTTTTGAAAGATATATGAGTTGACTTTGATTCGGCACCTGTTATTTTTTTGGAATCTGCAATGCGGCTTTGAACAGATCCCCGTCAATCGTCAGTATCAATTCACCGTTCTGGCACTGCATAAGGGATTTTGCAATGCTGAGTCCCAGTCCGTTTCCCTCGCTGCTGCGGGATTCATCACCGCGTTTAAACCGTTCCATCAACTCATCTTCGGGGATGTTCAGTTCGGAAGCGGAGATATTTTTTATCTCAATAAAAACAGTTTGTTTATTTTGAGTAACATCCACATAAACCCTCGACCCGGCAAGGGAGTATTTAAACACATTGGAGAACAAATTTTCCAAAACCCTCCACAGCAATTTGCCGTCCGCATATGCCGTAATTTTATCTTCCGGCAGATTGATTTTGAATTCCAGTGAAGACGCCGTGATTTTATCATTTAATTCTCCCAGCCCCTGGGTAATAAGTGAGCTGATATCCACATCTTCAAGTGTAACCGGGATATTCCCGCTGGCTGCCTTGGCGGCGTCAAACAAATCATCAATTAATGTATTTAGCCTCGCGGACTTACTGGCAATGATATCAATGTATTTTCCGGCATTTTCATTATCAATATCCTCTTGCCCCAACAGATCAATATAGGTGATTACCGACGTAAGCGGTGTCCGGATATCATGGGATATATTGATAATCAATTCTGTTTTCAAGCGTTCGCTTTTCAGCCTGCGTTCCACTTCTTCGCCCAAGCCTGCCGAGATATCACGGATATCGTCTGCAAGGATTGCCAGCTCGCCCTCGCCGCGGATATCAATCTTCTGATTATAGATGCCGCTTTTTACATTTCGTATCCCGTTTTTAAGTATAATATAATGTTTGACTTGATGATATGTGAAAATCAACGCCAATGGAATCGTGACGAAGAAAGCAAAGGGGACGGCAGTGAATAACCCAAAAACCAAGACCAGAAAGAAAACTTTCCATTCGGAGTTTATACGGTTATATCCTTTTTTCATTAACCGGTAAGGAAAACAAAAAATGGAAAAAACAGTAAAATGTTTAAAAAACGACTGATTCTTAATTTTGCGCACCAAAGATAACGTCAGTGCCGCAGAGAGCAAAACAGAGGCAGAGAACAGGATTAACAGCGCCATATAATACTCTGTGATAAAGGCATAAGCAAACCATATGGCTGACCAGCCTGATAAAAATAACAGAACGGCAGTGATTTCATTATAGAGTTTATCAATAAAAACCATATGAATCACTTGCGGATCGGCTGCCCTTTTGCCGGCGGCAAAAATCAGATAACCTGTTCCAAGCAGAAAAAGAAGCAAACAGATTAATCCATAAAAAATATAGAGATTAATTATTTTTTTCTTGTTTAGGAATTCCGCTTCGTTTGCCGCAATGAATCCATGATCAAATTTATACACGCCTTTCAGGCTCATTTTCGCTTTGTCCGAATAATCATGAAAGGACAGCTTGTGATAAATATTTGTGATCGAATACGATGGAGATTCTCCGGCATTCATATTTTCCCATTCTCTCATGGAATAAGAGCCGTTGACGATCTCGCTGTACTCTGCGTTGGAAATGACCTGTTCACCGACTGTAACGTAATATTTCAAATAGGATATTTCTGAAAGCTTACGCACTGCCCTTTCATATGCCCTTAAATGCTTTTCGATTAAGGTGCTTTTCATACGGTCGATTTCGGGTTTATACTCTTTTCGGAACGTATCCCACATCATTTTATCGGGAGGGGAATCTCCTTCAAATCCCGAATCATAAATTATCTGTTCAATGTCGGACCAATGCTCGTCGTACAGATCCTGAAGCATAGAATCCATTGCTTCCTGCGTTACGGTGTTTCCCTGCTGAATATTCTCTTTGCTGACATAGCGGAAAAAAGTTTTCATTAATTTTTTGACGTTCCGAGTATCGTTCCGATACTGCGTACTTTCGATATAATGTTTCGCATTGATATCATTCCCATAATAAAATTCCATGTTTTTCAAATCATGCAGCAATGTTATAATCAGGCACGATGATATGACAATCAGTACAAACGCCGCCGCCTTTAATAATACGTTATATCTTTTCAATTTTATATCCAATACCCCACACCACCTTTAAATATTTTGGTTCTTTCGGATTGATCTCGATTTTTTCCCGGATATTCCGGATATGAACCGCTACGGTATTATCCGAATGATACGCCATTTCATTCCAGACCGTTTCATAGATTTCATCAATGGAAAACACTTTGCCTTTGTTTTTCAAAAGAAGCAAGAGTATTTTGTACTGTACCGGGGTCAGCTTCACTTCGTCCCCGTCAACAGTCAGTTTCTTTTGAATATCATCCATAACCAATCCGCCGGTTCGATAGACGCCGGTTTTTATCGCCGCACTGCCTAATTCCGTATAACGTCTTAACTGTGATTTTACCCGTGCGATCAATTCCAATGAATGGAACGGTTTTGTAACATAATCATCCGCACCCAGTGTTAAGCCCGATATCTTATCTGTATCCTCGGATTTTGCGGACAATAGAATAAATGGAATGTTTTTTTGTTCCCGTATCTTTAACATAGCGGAGATTCCGTTCAGCCTTGGCATCATAATATCCATAATCACTAATTGAATATCATTTTCCATAATAACCTCAATGGCTTCTTTCCCGTCATAGGCTTTGTATACATGATAGCTTTCCGCAGTCAAGTAAATCGCAATCGCCTCGACAATTTCTTTGTCATCATCACAAATCAAGATATTCATAATCCCCATCCTTTATTTCATAGAATTCAAAATGATACAATCATTATACCACACCCCTTTCCCTAAGCACATTATAATAGTAAAAAATTAAGACAGGGAGGGGAAAAATCTTAAGATTTCATGAATAAATGTTAGCATAAATTCCAAACAACCCTAATAAGCTAAATTGAAAAGACGCGGCAGGTACCAAAATGACATTGGAAGAGATGAAACAAACAGATATCAAAACAATTTCCAAATCGGAGCTGAAAGATATCAGGGAGATTACTTATATAGAAACAGACAATAAAGAAGAAACAACCAATCATTTAAGAAAACAATTAGGCAATCTGTACGCACACAAATGCGGAAATATTGCAATATACAATGATTACACGGAGGGGACATCATTGTCTGAAATAGTAAACGTTTATGTATCGGAGCATATGACATGAAAAATCAATGCCGTAAATACTATCAAGCAGCGATTTACCTGAGATTATCAAAAGAAGACGGAGATGTGACAAGCGGCGGCAGGTATGTAAGCAACAGTATTTCAAATCAAAAAGATTTGATTACCGATTATATAAAATCCATGACTGAGATTGAAGTCGTATCTATCCGAACCGACGACGGTTACAGCGGGGTTGATTTTGAACGGCCGGAATTTCGGAAGATGATGGAAGATATTCGGAAAGGAATGGTAAATTGTGTGATTGTAAAGGATTTATCCAGGTTCGGGAGGAACTATATCGAAGCGGGACGTTATCTGGAAAAAATCTTTCCGCTTCTCGGTGTCCGTTTTATTGCCGTCAATGATAACTATGACAGCAATCATATAAGCGGCTCACAGGATATCCTTTTGGCGTTTAAAAATCTAATCAATGATTCTTACCTAAGAGATTTATCCGTAAAAATCCGAAGTCACTTAGAAGTAAAACGAAAAAACGGTGAATTTACCGGACCATTTTCCTGTTATGGGTATTTAAAATCGCCGGAGAATAAGAACCGGCTTATCGTTGATACGTTTGCCGCAGAAGTGGTAAAAGATATTTATAAAATGAAGCTGGAGGGAATGAGTCCGGGATTGATCGCAGCAGAGCTGAATCAAAAACATATTCTGTCGCCTGCGGAGTATAAAAAAAGTCTTGGCATCTCATATGAAACAGGTTTCCAATTACATCATCATGCTGTTTGGGGAGCACAGGCAGTTTTCAGAATCCTAACCGATGAAGTTTACACCGGGACATTGCTGCAGGGAAAACGGACCTCGCCCAATCATAAAATGAAAAAAATCGAAAGAGCGGATAAAAAAGAATGGATTCGGGTTGAAAATACCCACGAACCCATCATATCAAAACAGTATTTTGACATCATCCAAAGAATCCTCGAACGGGACACAAGGACTTCCCCGCAGAAAAGGACCGTTTACCCGTTAAGCGGACTGATTTTTTGCGGGGACTGCGGTTCCCCGATGATTCGTAAAGTGAATACCGGAGCAATAAATACAAAAATGTCTGTGCCGAAACAATATATCTATTACCTTTGCCGGCAAAATCGGCAAAAAAGAGAATGCACCGGACACCGTATCAAAGAAAATGAACTTTTTCCCGCAATCATGCATGAAATAAATTTCCATATAAAGAGTATGACAGATTTTCAAAATGCATTCGATGAAACAGGACATAACATACGGAATGATTATGAGATCAATAAATGGAACCGGCGTATCCGGAAAATGGAAGAAGAACGTAACAAAGCCGAAGAACTGAAATCGGGACTTTATGAAGATTATAAAGCCTGTCTGTTAAATTCGGGGGAGTATAAAAATCTAAAAAAGGAATTTGATAAGCGTGTTTTATATGCCAAGGAGGCGATTGAAATCTATCATGAAGAAATCAAAAAAATAAAAAATACCAATCCATTCCCCTGTCATTTATCCTATGACAAATACCAAAAGTGTATTTCTGTGATGACAAGGACGGCGGCGGTATTATTCATTGACAGAATTTTAGTATATGAAGACAGCAGAATCCGGATAAAATATACATTCGGAGATTTATATGATCCGGGGGTGATATAACATGGCAAGGAAGAAACGGCTGAATCCTCTGGCAGTGCTTGATCAGCAAAAAAAAAGCGTATTGATAACAGAAAGCGCCGGTAATAAGAAGATTCTGCGCACGGTATTTTATATCCGTTTATCCGTCAGAGATAACGAAAAAAAGGAGGAAAGCAGTTTGGAAAATCAAGCTGCGTTGTTAAGAGATTATATTGCCGGTAAAAAAGAATTTGCTTTCATGAAAACTTACATAGACAATGGAAAAAGCGGCGTCAGTTATGACCGCCCTGCATTTCGGGAAATGATGGGGGAAGTAAAGAGCGGGAATCTGGATTGTATTATTGTTAAAGATTTATCCCGGTTGGGGCGTAATTATTTGGAAACCGGAAAGTATCTGGAACAGATTTTTCCGCTTTTTCATATCCGGTTTATTTCTGTAATGGACGGATATGACAGTATTCGGGGAGATTCGGTCAATGACGGGATGATCATACCGCTGAAAAACATTATGAATGAAAGCTATGCAAAAGATATTTCAGGCAAGACTTCCGGCGCATTTGATGCCAAAAGGAAACAGGGAAAATATCTGGGGAATTATCCGCCCTACGGTTATAAAAAAGACAGCGGCGATAAAGGGCATTTATTGATTGATGAAAAAACTGCCGGGAATGTCAAGCGGATTTTCCAATGGAAACTGGAGGGGATCATGCATGATGAAATAGCCGCAATGCTTAATGCCTCCGGCATATCGGCACCCTACCGGTACTATTATGAAACCGGATTGTTAAGTACGTCAAAATATGAAACGAGTATCTGGAGCAGCCGTATGGTAAAAAAGCTGCTTATGAATCAAGTTTATATTGGAAATATGGTTTCAGGAAAAGAAAGAAGCTCTCTGGTAACGGGGATTCACAGAAAAGCTATGCCGGAAAGGGATTGGTTTGTCACAGAGGGTACACACGAAGCCATTATTTGCAAAGAGGATTTTTATAAAGCGCAGGAACGGAGATGAATTGATATGTCAAACAATGCCAGTGTTTATGTAATTGCCGCATATATCCGATTGTCGAAAGAAGATGTTGATATAACAGATGTAACCGCGGAAAAAAAAGAAAGCGGCAGCATTACGAACCAAAGGATGCTGATACAGGATTTTATAAAGAGCCGCAATGAATTTGAGGGCTGTAAAATAATTGAAAAGTGCGACGATGGTTTTTCCGGAAAAAAATTTGACCGGCCGCAATTTACCGAGTTGATCGAAATGGTGAAAAAAGGGGAAGTGAATTGCATTATTGTCAAAGATTTTTCGAGGTTTGGAAGGGATTATATTGAGCTTGGGGACTATTTGGAGCAGATTTTTCCTTTTTTCCGTATCCGGTTTATCTCAATCAACGATAATTATGACAGTGCCTGCAATAACAGAAAGACAAACGGACTGGAAACGGCGTTTAAAAATATTATTTATGATTATTACAGCAGAGAAGTTTCAAAAAAAGTACGCCTGACCCGGAAAAAGCTCGCAAAAGACGGCTGTTATGCGGGTTTCCTTGCACCGTATGGGTATTTAAAATCCTGTGGTCATAAGAATCCATTCATCATAAATCAGGATACGGCTCCGGTTGTCAAGGAAATATTTGCATTGCGTCTGAAAGGAATTTCTGCGGCGCAGATTACAAGGATATTAAACGGAAAGAAGATTCCGTCGCCGGCACAATATGCTTTTGAAAGCGGACTTGGTGATTTGCGGGGAGTTTATCAATGTACCGCATGGAATGCAAACAGGGTAATGAATATTTTAAGGGATGAGCGGTATACCGGGCATATGGTTTCGCAAAAATGGGAAACAAAAGGCGTGTGCGGTAAAGCGGTAAAAACCGGAGAGAAAGATTGGATAAAAGTACGGGATACCCATGAGGGGATTATTTCTGAAGAACTATTTCGGGCAGTTCAAGCCTTGCTGCCAAACCGCAGGAACCGGAGNNTTCAATCCTTTTACATGCGGCGGCTGCGGAAGAAAGCTATCATTGCAAAAAAACTATTTTGTTTGCCGGTTTGGTGAAAATAATCCCCTGAGCGGCTGTTACAAAGCAAAATATGAAGCGGAAGAAATCAAGAGCGCAGTTCTGGAGGAATTGCTGCGGCATATAACATGGTTTTATCCTTGGGATAAGGATACGAGAAAATGGAAGAAAAGCAGTACGGAGTCCGTACAAAAAGGAGAGCATTACACACAAAAAATAAACGCACTGCGAAGAGAACAATTGATGCTTTACAAGAAGTTTAAGTCAGGAAAGATGAAAAAAAATGAATATTTGATTAAAAAAGAAGAAAAAAACAAAAAAATCAGAAAAAATGAGTATTTAAAAAAGCAAAACAAAGAAGAAACAGACGGCGAAGAAAGAGTAATCCGCAGATATATGGATGAGATAAAAATAAATGATAAAAAGACAGAACCAGCCTGGCTCATTCACTGCCGTATCGGAAATGAGCTGACGAGTGAGCTGCGGGAAACATTTATCAATAAAGTGTTTGTTTACTCAAGTGAACGGATTAAGATTGTTTGGCGGTTTCAGGATGTTTTTACATAAGCTTCTCTTCATAGCCGTTTCCTGCCCTGTTCTTCTGTACCATCCTCTAAAATAACCGATTCGGTTCCATCCGGTCATTTTGGTATTACTGTCACACAATCAGACATAGCCGAACGGATTGAATTAGAAGAAAACATCGGGAAATTATATCATTTTGTGGATAATAAATTAGGATGCCGGGAAAAAGAGATTATACGGCTTCGTTACGGTTTGGTCGGCAGGGAAGTTACGCAAAGGGAAATTGCAAAAAAATTAGGGATATCCAGAAGCTACGTGTAGCATATCGGTTATCATAAAACCAGGAAACCAGCGTGTTTTATACGCACAAACCGGCGCATATAACATAGGAATATAAAGAATTTTGGCGTTGTATATAGTATATAACATTATATTCCAAATGAAAAAAATCTATTGACAAATAAGAAAAAATAAGATATCATTTTACATATGTACGAAGTTATATAAAAAATAAAAATTTTATAATTGAAGGGGAAGCAAAAATGCAGAAAATGTTTAAAAATTTCAAAATCAGCCAGAAATTAAGTAGGTCATTTATTATTATCATTGCTTGTTTTGTACTATCAGTGGCGGTTTCCATTATAGGAACGCTGATGCTCCGATCGTCATTATTGGATTTTTACAATAGACCTTTCAAAAATGTGGATGCTTCAAAAATGGCAATGCGGAATATGCAGTCATCCCTGCGTAATGCGTTGAATGCTATTGTTTCGACCGATAAAGCCAAGACAGACGCTTATATCGAAGAAGAACAGAAAGATTATGAGGGTCTGTATGAACGGTTGAATTTTTTGAAAGAAAACTCAACTGCTGTAGATTTAGTCAATAATATCGAAGCAACATTGGATGAATATACACCGGTTCGTGAAAATATGATGAATCATATTAAGGCCGGTGATTATGAACAGGGAAAAGAAGTTTATTTTAATGAAATGGAGCCAAAGGCAAAAGAACTTATGGTACAGATACCAGAGCTGGCGAACTATCAGGTGAGTGCGGCAGAAGAAGCCTTTAACAGCGGCAATACGGTTGGAATCGTTGTTATTGCTATTGTTTCCGTAATTGCGGTACTCAGTTTAATCTTAACATTATTCTTTTCACGTTTCCTGACCCGTTTGATGGTAGTACCAATGGAAGAATTAAGACAAGTGGCAGAAAAATTGTCCGCCGGCAATTTGGATGTTGACATTACATATAAATCGGAAGATGAGTTTGGTATATTAGCAGGCAGTATGAATAAGCTGGTTGAAATGTTTAAGGTGATTATTCCTGATATTGAAAATTATTTAAGTGAAATCGGAAAAGGCAATTTGATTCACAAAACGCAAAATGAAAGCCAGTATATTGGAAGCTTTGAACTGATATTAGAGGCTTTGCGGAATATTAAATCAAGTTTAAGCAATGTTATGGGTCAGATCAATGAAGCTTCCGCACAGGTTCAGAGCGGCGCACAAAATATGTCTGAGGGCGCACAGGGCTTAGCAGAGGGTGCGACCAATCAAGCAAGCTCGGTTGAAGAATTGACGGCAACGGTAAATGAAGTGACAAACGGCGTATTGAAAGATGCAGAACGCGCGCGCGCCGTAAGTAAAGACGTACAAAAAGTCGGTGAAGATGCCAAGATGAGCCAGGAGCGTATGGAAAAGGTAGTGGCAGCCATGGAAAATATAAGCAAAACGTCAGGTCAGATTGAAATGATTATCGGAAGCATTGAAGAAATTGCCTCCCAAACGAATTTATTATCCTTGAATGCGTCGATTGAAGCGGCAAGAGCCGGAGAAGCGGGCAAGGGATTTGCCGTTGTTGCCAATGAAATTGGGAAATTGGCTACGGAAAGTGCGGAAGCGGCTAATAATACCAGAGAGCTGATCAAAGTATCCATTGATGAAATACATAAAGGAAATGAAGTCGTATCTGAAACATCAGAGTTCTTAAATCATGTTTTGGATAGCATTACCGGAATCGTAACCGCAGTAAATGCTGCCGGTAAATCAATGCAAGGTCAGGCGACGTCAATGGACGGAATCTCCAAAGCAATTGATCAAATTGCGCAGGCAACCGACGACAGTTCAGCAATTGCGGAAGAAAGCTCGGCAACAAGCGAAGAATTATTTGCGCAGTCAGAAAACCTGAATGAATTGGTCGGTCAGTTTATTATCAAATAAAGTGTGCCAATAAAAATAGATAAAAAAATGCGGCTGAAAATGCCGCATTTTTTTAGGTTCTTTGTCAAGGAACGGGGAGCAAAGTTTGCGTTGCAAACTTTAGCGGGCGCGGTCCTCAGCCGCCCGCTTTTCACACATTATCATAATAACCGCTTCTGGTTTTAGGAGTAACTCCTTTCCGTTCAAAGAGCTGTGAAATGGTAACAAGTTGAAATCCTTTGTCTTTCAGAGATGGAATAATCGTATCCAGAGCTTCAACAGTCATGCGGTTCCCTTCAAAATCATGCATACATATGATAGTTCCGTCGACGGTTTGACGCAGTATCGTATCGCTCCGGTAGTTCACGTCATAATTTTCATCCCAGTCATTCGCAATAACCCCTCTGATAAAGGGCATTTCTATTGTTGAATACATAGTTGCGCTGACGGAGGCAAACGGTGCGCGGAAAAATACGGGAGTATTCCCAACGGCGTTTTGAATCAACTGCGTTGTCGTGTTAATCTCCTCCTTAATCTTTTCGGCGTTGAATGCCGCCATCTCCTGATGTGTCAGCGAGTGATTGCCAAACTCGCACCCAAGCTCTTTTGCGCGCCGCATAATCGGAATCGTATCTTCCTTTATATTGTTTCCTATGACGAAAAAGGAAGCAGGNNGTGTACATCATACATTTCCAGCCGGTCTAAGATTTCAACGGTAGTAGTTATACTCGGACCGTCGTCGAATGTAAGTGCCGCAGCCGGAGCGGGCTTTTCTTTGCCGCCCGGTTTACCGCCGGAGGTGTTTCCGGACGCACCGCCGGACAGATTGCCGCCGCATCCTGTCATGAATCCCAGCGTACCAAGAAGTAAAAAATTAATTGCAAAATAAACCGTCAGCCTTTTTTGAAAATACTTCATTTTAATCCCCATTCTTGCG